>CAYSXD010000243.1:0-3450 GCA_964434925.1 uncultured Spirochaetaceae bacterium | reverse complement strand
TCCGGACCTCACCTCAATATCGAATGAGAAATCCGTTCCAAAAAGTTTTTCCCCATTAAAACCATTGAAGCAGTTAAGAAGGAGATTACAATTCCTCTTTCGGTTAAACTCGGCTACCATTTTTCCAACATTTTTCAGATGATCTCCCGGATGGCTGAGGCCGGTGTCGATGGATTTGTTCTTTTTAACCGCTTTTTTACCCCTGATATTGATATTAATACTCTCGACTATACATCAACCAATTTTTTCAGTGATCCCTCAGAAGCATCCATGCCGCTGCGGTGGATCGGCCAGCTCTACGGCCGTGTGGATGCGTCCCTCGCTTCATCTACCGGTGTTCATTCCGGAGAAAACCTGATAAAAATGATTTTAGTTGGCGCGGATGCCTCGGAGATCGTTTCAACACTTTATAAACATAAACCTGTTGTAATACGGCAGATGCTTAATACCCTGCAAAAATGGATGGAATCCCATAATTTTTCTACAATTGATGCTTTTAAAGGTTTAAAGAGTCAGAAAGATAGTGATAACCCGGAAGTTTTCAATCGTCTTCAGTACATGAAACGGTACGGTGATCTTCAAAAGTAACACATTCCGGATTTTTTCTATCATATTTTTACAGTACCGGGCAGCTGGTTAAACAACTGCCCTTTTTTATGAGTGTTTATATAATAAATGCTTGACTACCCTACGGGGGTATTGTATATTGAACGAAGGAGGATGCCTATGATGAACGAAGATGAGAAGAAAAGCGTAGTAACAAGGTTAAAAAAAATTGAAGGACAAATACGGGGTATCAATAAAATGGTGGAATCCGAAAGATACTGTATTGACATTCTCTCTCAAACGAGAGCAGTCGTTGCCGCTATACGAAAAGTAGAAGATTTTATACTTTTCCAGCATCTTAACACGTGTGTTGCAGACAGTATGCGAAGTGACAACAAAGAAGATAAAGATAAGAAAATCGATGAAATAATGGATCTTCTTTCGAGATATAGAAAGAACGGATGACTCTTTCAGAATAGAAACAGAAATAAGGAGAACAGTATGTTTGGTAAAAGTTTAAAAGCAAAGTGGAATCGATATCTGGAAAAGATGGCGGAATCAAATAAAAAACTGTATGGAGAGCAGCGTCTTGACTGCTGTGGGATGAACCATGAAAATTCATCAAAGGAAACACATGAAAAGTTCTCCGAGATAGGAGGAACAAACGATGGGAGATAAACTGGTTCTTGATATAACAGGAATGTCGTGTACTTCCTGTTCTTCAAATATTGAAAAGGCGCTCTCGGGACTGGCTGACGTAAAAACAGCAAATGTCAGTTTTACATCCAAGAAAGCGTATCTTGACGTATTTGACAATATAGAACTGGAAACACTTATAGGTACGGTAAAAAATCTTGGCTATAGTGCAGCACTGGAAACAGATGAACTCTCCACTGATACGGACAAAGAGCAGGATCACCTTAAGAATGAGAAAAAAAGGCTGATATGGGCGTGGGCAATCACTATTCCCCTTACGGCTAAAATGCTTGGTGAAATGATATTCGGGTTCTATCCTGTAGGAAGAGCACCAGCACTTTACATTGATCTTGTTATCTCACTTCCTGTCATATTTATTATTGGGTTTCCGGTGATTCGTTCTACTTTTTACGCTGTAAAAAGTTTTTCATTTAATATGGATTCCCTCATAGGAATCGGCACTATTGCTGCATATTCAACAGGAATATTGAGACTATTCGGTATGGATATTGAAAACTTTGCTGTTGTCGGCGCAATGATCATGAGTATCAATTTTATAGGATCGTATTTAAAAGAAATGGCTACCGGAAAAGCTTCCCAGGCCATAAAGCAGCTTCTTGAACTGGGAGCAAAATCCGCCCATAAGGTAAACGAAGACGGGTCTCTATCGGATGTCGGGGTGGAAACACTGATGGTAGACGACATTGTTCTTGTTAAACCGGGAGAAAAAGTTCCTGTAGACGGCATTATTGTCGATGGAGAAACATCAATTAATGAATCCATTGCAACAGGAGAAGCAATTCCTTCCGATAAAAAAACAGGGGATTCAGTAATTGGTGCTACGGTAAATCTGCAGGGAGCAGTTCGGGTCAAAATAGAAAAAATAGGAAAAGATACGTTTCTTTCCCGGATCATCAGGATGGTGGAAGAAGCTCAGGGTTCAAAAGTACCTATCCAGGCATTTGCAGATAAAGTAACTGCCATCTTTGTACCGGTAGTTCTGCTTGTCTCGCTGGGTACATTTCTCTTCTGGATGCTCTTTCCTGAAACAGGGCAACAGATACTTGTTAAATTTTCATCTATAATTCCGTGGATCCGTCTGAGCAGGGGCACAATATCAATGGCACTTTTTGCCGGGATCGCAACTCTTGTTATCGCGTGCCCCTGTGCCCTCGGTCTTGCGACGCCTACTGCCCTCATGGTCGGCATGGGGAAAGGTGCCATGAAGGGAATCATTATCAGAAACGGCGAAGCTATTCAAACAGCACAGAAAATAAACGTTGTTGTTCTGGATAAAACCGGAACCATTACCGAGGGGAAACCCGTTGTCACCGCAGTGCAGTCAACACTCGATGAAAATGAATTCCTTGAACTTCTTGCATCCGTGGAGAATCTCTCGGAGCACCCTCTCGCACGTGCTATAGTAGACAAAGCCGAAACAAAAAAGCTGAAGTTGAAAAAACCAAAAAGTTTTAAAGCCGTTCCGGGGAAAGGGATTGAAGCAGTAATCGGTAATAAAAAAATTGTTGCAGGGAGTGTCAGCTATTTTAAAGAACTTGACATTGATACCGGCAGTATTGCGGATACTATAACCGGTTATCAGGAAAAGGGGCAAACGGTAATACTGGCAGCACGGGAAGGTATCCTTATCGGTGCCGCCTCAATAGCGGACGAGATAAAACCTGACTCAAGGGAAGCTCTGGACAAGTTAAGAGAAATGGATATAAAAACGATCATGCTCACCGGAGATAATAAAAAGTCCGCTCAGGCCATTGCAAGAGCGGCAGGAATTGATGAAGTTAGGGCACAGCTTCTGCCTCAGGATAAAGTAGAAATTATACGACAGCTGCAGGAGGAAGGTAATACCGTTGCAATGGTAGGAGACGGAATAAACGACGCCCCTTCCCTTGGTCAGGCTGACGTGGGTATTGCCATAGGAACAGGAACAGACATCGCTATTGAGTCCGCTGATATTACACTTGTATCGGGAAGCCTTATCGGGGTTCCCCGGGCGGTTAAACTTTCAAAAGAAACCTTTAAGAAGATAATGCAGAATCTGTTCTGGGCATTTTTCTATAATATTATCGCTGTACCTTTGGCCGTCCTCGGGCTTCTGCATCCTGTTGTCGCAGAGGTTGCCATGGCATTCAGTTCCATTAACGTTGTAGGAAATTCTCTCAGATTAAAAAAGGTATCTATAGATTAAAT
>CAYSXD010000242.1:0-3466 GCA_964434925.1 uncultured Spirochaetaceae bacterium | reverse complement strand
AACATAATGCAACTTAAACACTAAAAAAGAATCGCTAACATAATTGAATTTTATACTATGCCGGTTTATAACGAAACACTTCTTATATCATCTCTTTTCTCAATTGTACGTTTATGGTAGATTGTTCCAGAGGGGTTACTTACATGTCAATTGAAACGATGCGCAATATTGGAATTATGGCTCACATTGACGCCGGGAAAACAACAACGACTGAACGGATACTCTTTTACACGGGAAAAAGTCACCGGATAGGTGAGGTGGATAACGGTGAAGCGACAATGGACTGGATGGAACAGGAGCAAAACAGGGGGATAACCATTACTTCCGCCGCAACAACCTGCTTCTGGAATAAACATCAGATAAATATTATAGATACTCCCGGCCATGTGGATTTTACCGCTGAAGTTGAACGTTCACTCAGGGTACTCGATGGAGCGGTAGCCATTTTTTGTGCTGTCGGCGGTGTTGAACCCCAGTCCGAAACAGTCTGGCACCAGGCTGATCACTATAATATTCCCCGCATTGCCTTTGTTAATAAAATGGACCGCCTTGGCGCCAACTTTTTTGCGGTTCTTGAAGAAATACAGACAAAGCTCGGAGCACATCCCGTACCATTATACCTCCCCATTGGCAGTGAAAATGTTTTTGAAGGAATAATTGATCTTGTGCGTATGAAAGAACTGCGCTTTGAAGCTACAACAAACGGAAGTACTATTACTGAATCGGAAATCTCCGACTCCCGGAAAGAACTTTCATTAAAGTGGTATGAAAAACTCATTGATTCCGTTTCAACATTTTCTGAAAAGATTACTGAACTTTTTCTGGAAGGAGAACCAATTCCTGAAAATCTGCTTATTAATGCTATTCGTACTGCAACTCTCAACCGCGATCTTATTCCGTTATTTGTTGGTGCTTCACTAAAAAACATTGGTGTGCAGCCCCTTCTGGACGGTATACTTAATTTCCTCCCCTCTCCTCTGGAGGTTCCTCCAATCAACGCTCATAAAATAAAAGATCAATCACTTACAGAAATTAAACCGGACATAAAAGGACACCCTTTAGGCCTGATATTTAAAATACAAACAGACAGAGAGGCCGGCCCCCTTTCTTTCATAAGAATGTATTCCGGTTCTATTAAAAAAAGCTCCACGATTTTTAACATAACCAAACATAAACGGGAACGCGTCAACCGTATTTTACGAATGCATTCAAACCGTTCGGAAGCAATTGATGAAATCAAAGCAGGCGATATAGGTGTTATTGTAGGATTCAAAATCGCCCAGACTGGAGACACAATTGGTTCTGAAGGATTTCAGGTACTTCTTGAAAAAATGGAATTTCCTGAACCGGTTATTTCAATAGCAATTGAGCCAAAAACCATTTCCGACCAGGATAAACTAAAAAAAGCCCTTGACGCGTTAAAGAGGGAGGATCCTACTTTTTCCGTTAAAGAAGATGATGAGACCGGCCAGCTTATTATAGCAGGAATGGGAGAACTCCATCTTGAAATTCTTGTTGATAGAATTTTAAAAGAATACCATGTCGAAGCTAATGTCGGGAAACCTCAGGTAACATACAGAGAATCCATAACCAGGGAAGCTGTTCATGTTGAAAAATTTCACAAACTAATAGCTGGAAAAGAAAACACCGCACAAATTACTCTTAAAGTTGAACCGGCAGAAAGGGGAAGCGGAAACCACGTTATTAATAACATCAGGGAAAATCTTATTCCCAAAGAATTTACCGATGCCGCAATTCGCGGTCTTGAAAATTCATTTTCATCTGGTATAAACTACGGATATCCTTCTATTGATATAAAGATTACTCTGACAGATGCCGTTTATGATCAGTTAACCTCCAGTTCCCTGGCATTTGAATCGGCAGCGGCACTTGGATTTGATACCGTTTGCAGAAACGCTGGACCTGTTCTTCTTCAACCGGTAATGGAAGTTGATGTTCTTTCTCCAAAAAACTTTGTAGGAGAAGTAATCAGTCACCTGACAAGCAGAGGCGGGATAATTAACAGCCTGGAAAGTAAACCTACCCGGGAACACATAAGAGCTGAAGTTCCTCTTGTTGATATGTTCGGTTACTCGACCGCTCTTCGCAGCCTTACCCAGGGAAGAGGAACATTTGCCATGCAGTTTGCTTATTTTGCCAAAAAAGAGGGGGGAATTTAAGCTGTGTGGAAGATTTTTGTTGACAACTGCAAATTCTGATTTTATAGTAAGTAATTCTAATAAATTTATCAATGGAGGAAATATGAGTTTAACCACCGCTGACATTCGTAACATTGCTGTTGTCGGACATGGCGGGACCGGAAAAACCAGCCTTTTAGAACAGATGCTTTACAATGGAAGTGTTATTCCAAAGGCTGAACTTCCCGATTCCGGGAAAAGCGTCAGTGACTATACCGATGAAGAAATAGATCGTAAAATGTCCGTCCACACAACCTTAGCCAGTATGAACTGGAAAGAAAACACATTAATATCCTTGACACACCGGGAGTGGCAGACTTTGTAGGAGAGGTTGTTGCTGCCTACAGGGCTACTGAATCGGCAATTATGCTTGTTGGTGCCAGATCGGCTGTTCAGATTGAAACCATTAAACTATGGAGACGACTGAATAATAGAAAAATGCCGCGTATTATTTTTATAAATAAGCTGGATAAAGACCGGGCTGATTTTGATCAGACATTTGCCGACTTGCAGGAAAAGTTTGATAAAACCTTTGTTCCGGTAACTATTCCTATGGGAACAGGAGATGACTACCGTGGTATAATTAACTTAATAGAAAATAAAGCCTATTTTATTCATGATGAAGGAAAAAATGACGAACCTTCGGAAATACCGGCCGATATGTCTGCTATGGTTGAAGAGTATCGTCTGACACTGATAGAAACAGCAGCGGAAGGTGATGATGAGCTGCTTGAAAAATATTTTGAAGAGGGGACGCTTTCTTCTGATGAAATACGCAAAGGGCTTCAGGAAGGCCTGCGGAATTATAAAATAGTTCCTGTTCTTTGCGGAAGTACATTAAAAAACAATGGTATTGCTTCTCTTCTTAATTTTATAAATACTGCAGTTCCTTCTCCGGATCTTTATACTGAAAAAGCAGTTAATGAAAACAAGGAAGA
Source organism: uncultured Spirochaetaceae bacterium (assembly GCA_964434925.1). GTDB lineage: Bacteria > Spirochaetota > Spirochaetia > B11-G9 > B11-G9 > S145-15. The sequence goes on along the minus strand of CAYSXD010000242.1, from coordinate 330 downwards.
AATAGACATCCCCATGAGTGTTTCCGATCCGTTCAGTTCATTCGTATTCAAAACAAGTATTGATCAGTTTTCCGGTAAACTTTCGTATATCAAAGTTGTATCGGGGACATTGGTTTCAGGAAATGAACTTTTGAATGTCCGTGAAATGAAAAAGGAAAAAAGCTCGAAAATTTTCCGTGCAGTTGGAAAAAAACTTATAGAGGAAAAGGAGCTTATTGCAGGAGACATCGGTATTCTTACCAAACAGGACAGCGTAAAAACAAATGATTCTTTATGTGATCCTTCAAGAATTATACATTTTAATCAGCTTGCTCTCCCTCAGCCTGTTCA
>CAYSXD010000241.1:0-3466 GCA_964434925.1 uncultured Spirochaetaceae bacterium | reverse complement strand
CCTCTGTCAAACTGCATACCTTCAACAAATTCAGTATTTGAGTCGATTGTTTTTGATTCTTCAACAGTAATAACACCGTCTTTACCAACTTTTTCCATTGCATTGGCAATTTCATCACCTATTTCTTTATCATTATTTGCTGATATAGCCGCAACCTGTGAAATTTCTTCCTTGTCTTTAATTTCTTTAGACATTTTTTTAATTTCAGCTACGGAATCAGCAACTGCTTTATCAATACCACGTTTAATACCCATAGGGTTAATACCGGCCGCAACACTCTTCATTCCTTCTTTTATAATAGAATAAGCAAGTACCGTAGCTGTTGTCGTTCCATCTCCGGCAACATCATTTGTCTTTGTTGCTACTTCTTTCAGCAGCTGAGCACCCATATTTTCATAGGGATCTTCAAGTTCAATCTCTTTCGCGACAGATACACCGTCTTTGGTTACTGTCGGAGCCCCAAATTTTTTATCGAGAAGGACATTCCTTCCCTTTGGTCCCAGAGTTACTTTTACAGCAGAAGAAAGTTTTTCAACGCCTGTTAAAAGACTCCTTCTGGCATCTTCATTAAAAAGAAGTTGTTTCGCCATTTTTATTCACCTCACTTACAAAATTTTTATCAATTTAAAGGATTGATTTATTTATTTACTGATTGAAAGATACAAATACTTTTCCTAATCATCAACCGAAAAATAAAAAAAAATTAATTTTTTTATTCCCGGGCTTCAACAGCACCTTTCAGGCCAATCTCTTCCGCCACCATCCTCATTCCCATAATGGTATCTGTAATGAGATCACTCAACTCAATACCCAGTTCTTCCGATCCTTTCTCAATCAGATCCCGATCAACTCCCGCGGCAAACTGCTTTGCCTTCCATTTCTTTTTAACCGACTTAGCTTTCATATCAAGAACACTCTTTGAAGGCCTCACCAGCGCTGTCGCGGTAATAAGCCCGGTAAGTTCATCAATAGCATAGAGAGTTTTTTCCATCAGGGATTCCGGTTTTACATTCACACACAATCCGTATCCATGGCTCTGAACCGCCCTTATGTATTCCTCCGGCCAGTGTTCCTCTTCCAGAATTTCTTTGACCCTGACACAGTGCTGATCGGGATACATATCATAGTCAAGATCATGTACAAGGCCGACAATTCCCCAAACCTCAGCATCCTCACCGTGTTTCGCCGCAAAATAACGCATAACCCCTTCCACGGCAAGCCCGTGCTTTATAAGATTTTCCGATTTCGTGTACTTTTTAAGCAGATCAAACGCTTGATCTCTCGTTGGGACACCCATATGCTCTCCTTCAGCTCATTCATTTATAAAAGCAAGCATATAATTTTTCCATTTTCTACGCAAGATACAGAGAAGTTCCATTCAATCTTCTTACATAATTTCCCGGATGATCAATTGAATGCAATCATCATTGACATAAATGCATGTTGGATGATACGGTTTCCTACAATGTAAAAAGTGTGTTTGGTGTTATCGGATTGCCTGATAATCCCATTAAGAAATACTTTAGCAGGTGAAGATTGTGCATATTCCTGATGGTTTTGTAAGTTCTCAAATTAATGCGGCAACTTTTGCAGTAACAGTGGGTGTTGGCGCATTGGCAGTTATAAAGGCAAAAAAAACTCTGAACGATAGGCAGATACCCCTGCTTGGAATAACGGCAGCATTTGTCTTTGCCGCTCAAATGCTCAATTTCCCGATAGCCGGTGGAACCAGCGGTCATTTTTTGGGTGCGCTGCTTGCATCATTGCTCCTGGGCCCTCTTAACGGGTTTCTTGTAATGTGTATTGTTCTTATAACCCAGTGCCTTCTTTTTGCGGATGGCGGTATTGTTTCCCTCGGTACCAATATTTTCAATATGGGAATCGTGGCCGGTCTGGGAGGCTATGCGGTTTATCGATTTTTGTTGACAATTTCAGTACTATTTTACAGAAAAAAGAACGGAGATGCCGGTGAATGGACAGGAGCTGATAAAAAACCGGCCATTAAGGTTCTTCCTGCACGTTCCGGATGGATGCTGCCCTCCATAGCTGTTGCTTCATGGGTTTCTGTTGTAGCTGCTTCTGCTGTTTGCAGCCTGGAACTCGCTTTATCAGGTACATCTCCGATGGCTATTGTTCTTCCGGCAATGGTTGGGGTACATAGTCTCATAGGCATTGGTGAGGCCGTTATTACAGTTGGAGTTGTGTCAATAGTTTTTGCCGCGCGACCCGAACTCTTATATACGGCAAAGGAAAAATATCATTATGAAGGGTAAAGGTAAACATTTTTTAATAACAGGACTTGCATTCGCATTACTTCTTGCTTTTTTTGTATCTCCGTTTGCATCCAAAGCCCCGGATGGACTTGAGAAAGTAGCGGGAAAAAATAATTTTCTTAACCGGGAAAATTCTATACGGGAGGGTTCTCTGTTTACCGATTATCTTTTTCCCGGAATAGAGAATTCAAAACTTGCAAAAGGTCTTGCGGGTTTGACCGGTACTTTGATTGTATTTATTGTCGGATTTTTATTTGTTTATGCTTTAAAAAGATTCACTAAAAACGGTAAAAAAAGAATTACAGGAGAAAGTTCTTATAAATATACACAACCTAACCCCCGGAAAAAAATCTGATTTTTAGTAACTGGGAAAAATACGCTGAACTGCAAAGTCTAATTCACAGATTGGACCCCAGATCAAAAATCGCAGTATTAATCTTTCTGATTATTCTCTGTTCCACAGTGAATTCATTTTCTCTCATGTTTTATCTGGCGTATCTTCTGTATCTGACCGTGATTTTACTGCTGTCCCGACTTCCTTTAATTCTCATACTTAAAAAATCCGCTGCTATTATCTTTTTTGTTGTACTTATTTCAGGTTTTATACCGTTTATAAGGCATACAATTAATGAAGCCGCTTTATTAACAATCCTGCACTCGGTTAAAATTTACAGAAGCGGCCTTTTGATTTTTACTAATATCCTTTTCCGTTCATTTATAGATATTACAGCCCTGCTGATTCTTGTTTCAACAAATAGTTTCACAATGCTTCTTCGGGGATTTATGGAACTCAAGGTTCCCAGGGTTATTGTAAACATGCTATATGTAACATACAGGTACTTTTATGTGATCTTACAAGAAGCTGTGACGATGAAAAGGGCTGTTATTTCCAGGGGTTATTCGGGAAACTGGATCTGGCATTCGGGAGTTTTGGGGAAAATTATTGGAAGTTTATTTCTAAGAAGCTATGAAAGAAGTGAAAGGATTTATTATGCCATGCTTTCCAGAGGATACAGCGGAACCATGTTTGCAAAAAAATCCCAGCCTTTAAAAATATCCGACTGGATATTCCTGTCTGTTTCTATTCCTTTTCTGGTAGTCGTGAGATTATTTTTGTAGACAGGTGTGTAGGAGAATGACTGTTAGAATGAAAGGTATCAATACCCCAGGGCAAGCCCTGGACCCAGGCCGCT
>CAYSXD010000240.1:0-3516 GCA_964434925.1 uncultured Spirochaetaceae bacterium | reverse complement strand
TTCATCACTATTAATTGAACCGGAGAAAATTCCTCTGGATATTCTGTTCGAGGATGCAAACGTGATTGTTCTGAATAAACCGCAGGGCCTCGTTGTCCATCCGGCACCGGGTAATTACACCGGAACAATGGTTCAGGGGCTGATGTATTACCTGAAAAATCTTTCCTTAAATTTTCCAGGTGAAGCGGTACGGCCCGGCATTGTCCACCGGCTGGATAAAGATACATCCGGCGTTATTATAGCCGCTAAAAATTCCGAAGCACTGGAATTTCTCGCCCGTCAATTCCGTGAAAAAACAACAATAAAAAAATACTGTGCTTTTGTAAAGGGAAATGTGAGGAAATCTTCAGATGTTATTGACACCTTTATGGCACGGGATAAAAGAAATCGTAAGAAGTTTACCGTTTATGAATCAACGGGAAAGAAGGCAGTTACTGATTTTCATGTTGTAAAACGGGGTAACATGGCTACCTTTGTAATACTTACCCCCCATACAGGAAGGACACATCAGCTTCGCGTACACATGAATTATATTGGCTATCCTATTATTGGCGACCCGTTGTACGGGAGGAAATCAAAAACATTTGGTGAGAGTACCATGATGCTGCATGCTTCACAGTTGAATATTATTCTTCCAGGTGAACAGGAACCAGTAAGATTTTACGCGCCTCTTCCGGAAAGATTTACTGAATTTATTAGGAATGATAATCTGTTTCATACTCTGTCGGAGAATTACCTTCAAGAATATCTTTTACATCAGGATTAAACATTTTTTCAACTAGTATGGTGGAAGGGGGGCCATGACCGGGAAAAATAAGGGTATTATCATCCATCGTAAGCAGTTTTGTTTTCATTGATTCCTTAAGAGAATCGCCTGAATTTTGTTTTATTTTCCAGCTTATTCTTCCGGCACCAAGAACATCTCCGGTAAAAAGCATGTTGTCAATATGGAAAAGAACTGAATCTTCCGCAAATGAGGGTGTGTCAACAACCGTGACGGTAAAACCTGAAAGATCGAGCTTTTCCCCGTCTGAAATTTGTCTTGTCTGAATTCCCAGTATCTGTGAAGATTTACTTACAATATCGGCAGTATAAATTTTCAGTAAGGTTTTAATACCTCCAATATGGGGCCGGTCGTTGTGAGTTACAAGAATATGACGGATAGAGAAGCCATTATCCTCAATCAGCTTAAACAGCTTTATATTAACTTCACCGGGATCAATAATGAGTGCGTCGCCTCCGTCATCGGGGCCGACAACATATGTGTTGGAAAAGCCGTTGAGTGTAAAATTATAGAAACATCTCATAACACTTACCTCTGGAACTCCGCTTCTTCATAGTTTGAATATTTAAAATTCACCCTCAGCCTTTTTGTTTTATAAAAATCTGACTTTTTTAAATTCGATTCTTTAAATGATACATCTGTAAGATCAGCACTGGTGAAATTAGTGTAGTATAAATTAGAATAGCTGAAGTTACAGGATGAAACTTTTGTGCCTATGAAATTTGAATTCACTACATCCGAATCTGAAAAATTACAATCCGTGAAAGAAGATCCTGCAAAATTTGTATATTTAATTACCGTCTCTTTAAAAACACAGTTTTTGAATGTAGAAAACTGAAAGAGTGAAAACAGGATATGTGAACCGCTAAAGTCAACACCTTCAAAATTCCCTGAGGAAAAGTTGGAAACAATAATATATTTTTTCTTCATTAAAAATGATTTGAAATTGAATTTTTCCATGTTCATATTACGTATGAAGGGTTCCTTTTGAAAGGTTTCAAGAGTGTTTTTTACAAAAGCCTCCTTATCCGGCAGATGTTCAAGACACTTTGTTTTACCCGTTACGGCATACCGCTTACAACCATCAACCTCACATATTACAAAACTGAACATACTGTATAGATTACTTATGTTTACACAGTTGTCAATAACAGGAGAACTATTATTGATGAATAATTAAAAACAGGTTACTATTGCATTGTGAAAAATAAACCTGTTGTATTTCTTGATTCCGGAGTAGGCGGTTTACCGTACCTGAGGGAAGCTCAGTTGAAAATGCCTTTTTTGGATTTTATATATCTGGCTGACAATGCTCATTTCCCTTACGGGGGGAGAGATGTCGAGGCACTTATTTCGATAGTACATGACCTTATAAAAAAAATAATAACGGCATTCGATCCCGCAGCTGTTGTTATTGCCTGTAATACCGCTTCGGTGGTAACTCTTTCTTTTCTCAGAGAAAAATACGGTATTCCTTTTGTCGGTGTTGTTCCCGCTGTGAAACCGGCGGCCGCATATACAAAAAACGGTACTATTGGCCTGCTGGCAACCGAAACAACGGTAAAAAACATCTACACGGATAACCTTATTGAAAAATTTGCACATAACTGCACTGTTAAAAAATTCGCCGGTGTAAATATTGTTGATTTTGTGGAAAATAACCTGTATGAAACGGATGAGAAAGAGTTGGATACAATACTGCATACTGCCGTGGATTATTTTTTACATGAAAATATTGACACACTCATTATTGGATGTACACATTTTCTTTTTATCAGGGAAGAGCTTCATGAACTATTCGGGCCAGGAGTTGAAATAATAGACTCAGTTACCGGGGTAATCAATCAACTGCAACGGCTTATATATAATACATACGGGAAAGGAAAAAGTTATAAAATGAACCGGGGGGAGGCCTTTGATGAAGATAAACAGGGATATGGTAAATTCTATATAACCGGGAAGACTTTTACTGCTTCCCGGTATAAACTCTTTGCGAATAATTTTGATCTTGAGTGGGGAGGGGCCCTTTGATACTGCAGGGGCAGGTTCTCTTTGGTATAAATAACATATATACAATCACCCACAGAAAGAATACTTATCAATGCCGAATTAAGCGTAAAATATTAAAAAGTGATTATGCTGAGTATAACCGCATAGCGGACGGGGATGGAGTTCTTTTTGAAATAGAATCTCCTGATGATGACAGGGGAATGATTCATGAACGCCTCCCGCGCGGGGCAGAATACGCGCGCTGGAATAAAAAAAGAAATGCTCCCCAGGTTATAGCAGTTAATTTTAACCGGCTTGTCATTGTTACTTCTGTGGATCAGCCTCCGTTCAGGCCGCGTTTTATTGACCGTGTTCTTGTTATGGCGGCTTCAGGGTTTGAAATCTTACTTGTTGTAAATAAATCTGATAAAGATATTCCATTATCCGTATTAGTGAGAATGGATGATTATAAGCGAATAGGCTATGATGTTGTATTTACTTCAGCTAAAAGCGGAAAAGGTATTGCTGCCCTTAAAAAAAAAATTGGCTCCGGGGTTTCTGTTTTTGCCGGTCAGTCGGGAGTTGGGAAATCAACACTGCTTAATACGCTTTTCCATGACATGGTACTTCCAACAGGAGAAGTTTCTGAGTAATATAACAGAGGCAGACACACAACTAATTACGCGAGGCTTCTTCAGACTGATGAGCATGCAGTCATTGATACTCCCGGAATTAGGGAAATT
>CAYSXD010000239.1:0-3540 GCA_964434925.1 uncultured Spirochaetaceae bacterium | reverse complement strand
GTTGAAAAGGTCTACTACCTCAACAAGATGGTATGCCAGATTTCTTAAATTCTCTTCGGATTTTCCTGTTCTTGCCAGATAATAGGAAAAAAGGTCCATACCCATTCCCTCCGGTATTGTTACTAATGACTGTACAAATAAATTTGCAATCTTTTTCTTTTCCTCTTCAACAGGATCTTTTCCCTTTAAGACTCTTTCAATACCCCGATACAGTATCCGCGATGAACTCATCTATCCCTCCCGTTTAATTTTCCCTGATAGAAATCTCAACCCTCCGGTTCTTTTTCATCCCTTCAGGAGTACTGTTGTCAGCAATTGGATTCTCAGCTCCCAGGCCGCGAATAGTAATCTGTTCCCTGGGTTTCACTCCGGATTCAATAAAGTAACCGGCTACTATCCGCGCACGTTCTTCTGATAATTTTTTCCGGCCTTCCGGTGTACCGGCAAGTGCCGTATATCCGGTAATAACAACATCTCTTCCAGGATAGCTTTTCAGCTTTTCACCAACAAGATCAAGCTTTTTTTTCTCAGAGTCAAGCAGTTTGGCTGAATCCGCTGAAAAATGAATATTACTGAGAGTAATGGTTATCCCTTCCTTCGTAGCCTTCACGTTTATGTCCTTCAGGTTTTCTTTATCAATACTGTTCTGTATCGCGTTCACCATTTTCTCTTTATCCATTTTAAGTGACTCCGTAACAGCTGCCCGTGCGGTTCCTCTGAAGGTATAAGTATCTCCCGATGAAATTGAAAAACGTATATTAAACTCTTCTTCATAATAATACGGCTTTCCTTCTTTATTATCCCAGAAGATAGTCTGATCCGAGTAACCCGTCACCTGGACAGGATACAGTTGATACTGCCTAAAGGATGCCGGGGTTAAATAGGATATCGTGTAAAATGCAGAAATAATATCATATTCCTTCCCGTCTTTCTGTCCTTTACCCAGAAATGTATACTTTACATGAATGGGAAATCGAAATGGTTCGGAGATTCCATAACCATTGCGCAAATCATGGACCTCGGCACCATCTCCATACCAGGTTTCCCCTTTTACGTGTATATCTTTATCGGTAAAAAGAGGAACATCCCGGACGGTAGGCATAAAGTAGCGGGAATCTATACTGACTTTACCTTTACTGTCCCTCCAGAATAAGGAATGATATTCCTGTGAAAGTTCATACACTTCCACCTTGCCTTTATGACTTTCAGACGTTGAAAATGTTGCATCAAGTAATCCTTTACCATTCTGAACACTTGTTACTTCCACAGCAATTTTATTAAGAATCCGGGCACTATGGTGGTAACTGCCATTAATATAGACAGCTTCATTTACCTCAGACTTAATTTTATATTTTTCTCCCAGGTTGTATTTATATCTAAAAACTTCCGCATTAGCCATCACATAAACGGTACATACCAGTATTAACAGGAAACCTATTCTTTTTTGCATACACTCTCTCCTCATACTTATCCGGGCTAAAAACTTGACAAATCCCGGAACTGCTTATATCTTTATCTATGAATATCTAAAAAACAGCGGGATAGTATTGTGTTTCATAATGTCAGTCATCAGGTTTTCCTCAAAAAAGCAGCTGAGCTTATAGACAAATCCGGCTTTTCACCGGTTACCCGCCTTCAGCTGGCAACTTTTTCTGCAATCGTCTCCAGGCATAATTTCATTGCCGAGTATCGTAATGAACAGGAAAAAAATATTGCATTCCTCGTCCCTTCCCTCTTACTCACAACAAACAGCAAGCCGGACAGCCTCCCTCAGACCCTTATTCTTTCTTCCTATAAAGATGGAATCAAAAGTATACAAAATAATTTCAACAAACTTTCCATCCAAAATTATGGAATTCATTCTCCCGCCTTTCTAAAAGAGGGTGAAACAATTGTAAACCAGATCCACCTTCTTAAAAAAAATCCTGCTATTATCATCGGCACAACCAATCGTATAATTGATCATCTAAGACGAAACAACTTACAATTAAAGCAGCTGAAAACACTGATCCTTGATATTACCCAGACAGGGGAAAGAAGTTCTTTTGATAAAGATATTCTTTTCATATTTACCAAACTATCAAAAAAGGTGACTATTTTAATTTTTATACGGGATTACCGAAACCTGAATGCTCTTGGCAGTATCATAAAAAGGCCGACAGTGTCATATATAAAAGTACGGAAAAAAGAAAACTTACACAAATATAAGAATAGTTCACAGGAGAGCAAAATGACGGATGATGAAGAAAAAAGAGTAAAAACCAAAATTGAAGAGATCGTTAGTGCTATTAAAGAAGGAGAAGATCCTCTCATTCTTAAGGACTATAAAAAGCTCATTAGAAAGTATGTCCCCTTTCATATCAGGGGTTATTTTTCCGCCTTCCTTTTTAAAAATCTTGTACAAGGCAGTTCTATTAAACAAAAGAAAATTAGTGGAAACATGCAGACTGTTTTTATAAATATTGGTAAAACCAGACGGGTATACCCGAAGGATCTTTTACTATTTTTCCAAAAATCTCTCAGCCTTACTACAGATCAGATAGGGTCTATCAAAGTTCTGGCAAATTATTCATTTGTTGATCTTGATAAAAAAGTCGCGGCAGAAGCTGTAGAACATCTGGATGGGAAAACTTTCAGAGGAAAAAAAATTATTGTTAATTTCGCCCGGAAAAAAGAATAAGGCACAGCATCATTTGATTAAATAAGCAATGGCAAGAAAAAACAGTAATCCATTGAGTAAAAAATCAGCAATAATCATCGTGCCTGAAAGGATTTCCAGTTTAAGAGCATGCTTTTCACTTTCTCTGGATAACTCCAATGGATTACCGGGAATTATTACCTCTTCTGCCATTGGATCTTGAATTCCGGAGAAGATTCTTCCTTCACCATCTTTTTCCCGGAACAAATAATAATCCTGCCCGGGGTGGGATGTTTTCCTTATAACCCCTTCTCCGGAGTAGTTTTCCATTTCCCGTTTAGAAATTTTTCTCATTTCGTACCATGCCCCCTCCACTGAAAGAGGGACGGTACATTCCTCCCCACTGAAAGATTCTTCGGGAAAAAAGCCTAAAGGCAGTTTAACCAGATCCCTTTCAGCTCTCAGCATACGTGCTTTTTTCCAGAAATAACGGTAACCATAGTAAAAAAGAAGCCCCGGAGGAAAAAACGGGATAAGCGGGACAAGACTAAAAAAAAGAGCAATTCCGGCGGGAAACTGCATGTAAGATTTTTGTAGAAGAATATAAAAAAGGATAAACAGCGTAAAAGAGCCTACCGTTAAGGCTCCTGGTGTAGCGGGATTCCAATATTCATTTCTCTGCCTCCCTGTCCAGATAGCCTGGCTGAAGAAGGCTTCATCACTACAGTCGTAAATAACCACAAAAAGCCTGTCATCCGGTTTATCAGAAAAAACAACTTTTCCTTTCCGTACTTCAAGGCATCCCGAGACAAATATTCTTGTACCCTCGGAAAGAGAGAAGATTTGGTTCCATTTTATTTTACGGGGAGTCTCGTCAGGATACACCGCATCTCCAATGGGAA
>CAYSXD010000238.1:0-3605 GCA_964434925.1 uncultured Spirochaetaceae bacterium | reverse complement strand
GCCTTATTTCGAATCCACTGCTCGGCATTGCGGCCTTAATTGCTCTTCAGGGGATGCTGGGAGAAAAGCCTTTTGAAGTTATGGTAGCACCCCATGAAATTGCCACCGGACCCATGACGGAAATGGGCGGTAAGTATCTGGGTATTATGATGATTCAGCACTCAATAGCTGTTGTTGTGGAACTTACTATATATATAAATCTGTTTCTTGGCGGCGCGATGAACTGGTTTGAATATATCATCAAACTGTTTGTTCTCTTTACTGTACTGTTAAGTGTTAACGCTGTATTCGGCAGATTCAGAACGGATGATGCTGTCAGGTTTATGTGGAAGATACCTTTACCTCTTGCGGTTATTGGTGTCCTTTTTATCATCTTCTAAGGAGCGGAAAATATGGAAGGAAAAATAACCCAGAGAAGTGTCTGGGAGAAGATATCAGCTAAACTGAGTAAACGTTCGCTGTGGATGCTTCATTACTGCACGGGATGTGGAGCAATTGAGCTTCCCCCGACAATGACAGCACGGTTCGATATGGAGCGTTTTGGAATAACACCTATGGTGACCCCCCGGCAGGCGGATATTCTGCTAATTACCGGGTACCTTTCGGTAAAAACTCTCAAGAGAGTTGTCCTGACGTATGAGCAGATGCAGGCTCCAAAGTATGTGGTGGGATTCGGTTCCTGCACTATCAACGGTGGTATGTACTGGAACAGTTATGCGACAATGAAGAGCCTTGATCGGTATATACCGGTTGAGACATACATTGCCGGATGTATGCCGCGCCCGGAAGCAATAATATACTCATTCAATGAGCTTATAAAAAAGATTGACCGAGGTGAAGCGAATTCCTGGAAAGAGTATTATAAAAATTATGACTTTTATAAGAAGAATCAGGATAACGTGTTTGAAGGTCCTATTGAGACGTATAACGATATAAAAGCCGACGCAAAGCTGTTTAATATTACCTAGGGGGAGTTGGAATATGGACTATGAGTTAGAAAATTCAATTATAGATACAATGCAGAGTGAATTTCCCGAAGCTGCGTTTACTGTGCGAAAAGTCCGTCGGATAGAGATCAAACTGCCGTCAGCACGGCTGTATGATTTTGCCGTAAGAATGCAGAAGAAATGGAACTTTCTTCATCTCTCCGCGATAAGCTGTGTTGACTGGATACAGGATGGTGAGTTTGAACTTGTCTACCATTTCTGGAATTATGACGCGAAAGTACTGGTAATGGCAAAAATACGGATTCCCCGGGAGGAGGGGGAATCACATTTTGAAACAATTTCCGACCTCTGGCAGCCGGCGAAGTTTTTCGAACGGGATATACATGAAATGTTCGGTGTCTATTTTGACGGTAGTGAGGATATGGATAGATTTATCCTTACCGACTGGAACGGCCCTCCTCCTATGAGAAAAGATTTTATTACACGGGAATACGCCCTTAATTTTTTTCATTACCGGGAGTATGAGCCCAAGTGGTTGAAAGATATGATGGCGGCAGGAGAGGGAAATGAGTAAAATAGATGAAGTAAGAGATTATGAGCTGTTTATAGGGCCAAACCACCCTGGAATTGCCGGTAATTATTCCTTAAAAATGAAACTGCAGGGCGACAAGGTTTTAAGTGCGAAGACGGATGCCGGATATCTTCATCGAGGTTTCGAAAAACTTATGGAAGAGCGGCTTTTTATTCAGAATATTGCGATTGTCTGCCGTATCTGTGTACCGGATCCGGACCCGAATGAAAATAATTATGCCCGGGCAATTGAAGAGATTGCCGGAATAGAGGTTCCTGAGCGGGCTCACTGGATACGAACACTTGTTCTTGAACTCTCACGGCTTGCATCTCATCTTTTTAGCCTTGGCGGTCATGTGGCTACAACGGGATTATACGCCTTCGCAAACTGGACAATAGCCGACCGTGACCGGATAATGGAATTATTTGAAGAACTTACCGGAGGGCGGGTATATCATATATATCAGCTGCCCGGAGGGGTTCGACGTGATTTCCCCGATGGATTTAAACTTCGTGTTCTTGAAGTTATGGATTATATTGAGAGCCGGTTACCGGATTATGATAATCTTGCACTGTACAACTCTTTATTTATAAAAAGAGCAACAGGAATCGGTGTTATTACAAAAGAGCAGGCTATAACCTGGGGAGTAACCGGGCCGAACCTGCGCGCATGCGGTGTAGAGGCGGATGTGCGGAGGGATGATCCTTACGAGGTGTATGAAAAACTTGACTTTGAAATACCAACCATGACAGCAGGTGACGCGTATGCACGTATACTGGTTCGACGGAAAGAAATAGAGCAGAGTATTCGCATTGTACGTCAGATTATCGATAAAATCCCGTCAGGCCCTGTCTGGAATAAGATTCCTAACCCGCTCAAGTGGAAAGTCTCTGCGGGAGATGCGTATGTACGAACAGAGTCTTCCAAGGGTGAGTATGCATATTACATGGTTAGTGACGGCGGCAGGAAACCGTATCGTGTTCACGTACGGGGTGCTTCAACAACTCACGGTGTTCATGTTCTGGAAAATCTTCTCATAGGTACCCGCATCGAGGACGCGTCACAGGTTATGTTCAGCCTGGACGCGTGCCCCCCGGAAGTTGACAGGTAAAGGAGAAATACATGTCTGAAAATCGAAAAGGTAGTATATTAAAACCCTTTAAAGCATTGAAATTTATCGGAGAAAAGCCGGTTACTGTTCGGACACCCTTTGAAAATCGTCCAACTGCGCCGCGTTACCGCGGGTTCCATGTAAACGATCAGGAAAAGTGTATCGGGTGCGGTACTTGCGCTGAAATATGTGACAATGACGCAATACGAATGATTGAAGTACCGGGTCTTGAACCAAAGATAGGTTCAAGCAATCTGCGTCCCGCGATTGATTACGGACGATGCTGCTGGTGTGCCCTCTGTGTGGATGTGTGTACAACGAATTCGCTTAATATGACACAGGAATATACACATGTCAGTAGTGATCTGAACACGTTCTTTATGTTTCCCGATATGGAAGGGATTCATAAAAAAGAGTTTCCACTTGGATACCAGGCGAATGATGATTCCAATTTTCTGGATCTTGAACGTGTGGAAATGGAAGAGCTGTCAACGGAAGAAAGAAACGACTCCTTTATCGAAATTGTAAAAGGTTTCTCTAAGGAACAGGCCATGGCAGAGGCTTCACGGTGTGTTGCCTGTGGACTCTGTACTGATGCCTGCCCCGCGCATATGAACATCCCGGAATATATTGAATCCATCTGGGATGATAATCTTTCTGAAGCAGGCCGTCAGATTTATAAGACAAATCCACTTCCTGAAGTCTGCGGACGTGTGTGTACACATAAGTGTGAAACTGCCTGCAGTATTGGACAGCGTGGTGAACCGATTGCTATCCGCTGGCTGAAGCGCTACGCGATGGATGCCATTCCGGCTGATCAGTATGGAGATATAAATAACCTCAAGGTGGTGAAACCTCTGAACAAGAGTGTTGCTATTGTCGGTTCCGGGCCTTCCGGCCTTTCTGCCGCGTATTATCTGCGGCTGATGGGTTATAAGGTTGTTATCTTTGAAAAATATCCCGAACCCGGCGGTAT
>CAYSXD010000237.1:0-3608 GCA_964434925.1 uncultured Spirochaetaceae bacterium | reverse complement strand
ATACTTCCGCCTGAACGGGAAGCTATCCAGGTATTTATACCAATTACCTGACCATTTATGTTAACAAGAGGGCCGCCCGAGTTGCCGGGGTTAATAGCGGCATCCGTCTGAATGTAGTCGGTAAAGCTTGTACCAAGTTGATTGTTTGCTTTTCTGCCAACCGCGCTTACTATGCCTGAAGTGATTGTAGAATCGAAACCCAGGGGGTTGCCTATGGCAAAGGCAATATCACCTGGCTCAACAGTACTGGAATCACCAAGGTCGGCGACAGGTATATTATCTTTTGTTTTGAATTCCACCAGCGCGATATCTTTTCGCGGGTCTTTGCCGACAAGCTTTGCACTGAACTTTCTGCCATCGTAGAGGTGAATAGTAATTTTATCCGCGTTACCTGCTACATGGTTGTTGGTAAGTACATAGACCGTATCACCTGTCTTTTTAACAATAATACCGGAACCGAGAGCTGCAGTTCGGAACTCCTCTGTTTTCGGTTTCTGCTGAGGATTCTGATTTGGATTGCCGGGCATATTAAAGAAAAAATCAAAGGGTGAGGCCATCTGCGGGACTTCACGCTTTATGACGGTTTCTACATTAATGGTAACAACAACAGGAAGAAGCTTTTTGGCAATTATTCTGTTTGCATCCTGCATAGCCTGAAGAGGGCTGGTTTGCGTAAAACCTCCCCGGTAATTGTAGGGGTTTGTCTCTGCTGCTAAAAAACCAACGGTCCCAGCGAGAAACAAGGCAGCAATTAAAACTGTAAAAATCTTTTTAACTTTCATCTCTGTCTCCTTATTCTTTTGATATATACCAATATAGACAGAGAAACTTACCACAACCTTTCTGAATGATTACACTTTTGTAATATTATGCAAGTGGGAAAAACAGTGAAAATGTTGTTCTTTCCGCATTGGAAGAAATATCCACCGACCCTCCATGTGCTTTCAAGACAGCTTTCACAAGACTTAATCCAAGCCCCATACCGGGAGTTTTGTCTTTAGAGGGACTGCGGTAAAGCCTGTCCCATATGAAAGGAAGTTCATCTTTTACGATACCGGTTCCATGATCGGTAACGGATATAACACAGTTGTTTTCTTCTTTGCGAGCTTCAATCTCTATATTCTCCCTTTCGGGGGAATACTTCACAGCATTATCCAGAAGGTTCCCCACTGCCTGTCGAAACCTGGCAGGATCCACTGTAAGAAATATCTCTTTTTCACAGGTGAGGGTGAGGTTTAATCCTTTCCCTTCACCAATATAGGAGTACATATCGATAAGCTGTAGAAGTGCCTCCTTTATATTTATTGGTTCGCGGTTGAGACGCAGGATTCCTGACTCAGCTTCTGAAATATCCATCATTGCGTTCAGCATGGAAAGTATTTTATCGGATTCTTCCAGGGATGTGGAAAGCGCATCGGCCAGACGTTTTTTATCATCCGGGTATTGAAGGGCAAGTTCAGCTATTCCCCTCATGCGCGTCATTGGTGTTCTAAGATCATGCGCGACAGAATCCAGTGTCCCTTTCATTTGCACAATTAGACTTTCTATACGCGAAAGCATTGTGTTAAACAAGGTGATTACTTCTTCAAGATCATCACTGATCTTTTTACCTTTTACTCTTTTTGAGAAGTTTCCCGTTTCGACAATATTCTTTAAGGTTGAATTAAGGTCTTTAAGGGGTTTGAGAGCTCTGCTGCTGACAAACAACCCGGCCCCAATGCTAATAATAACAAGAAGTATAAGGAGCAGTATGAAATTCCTCTGATATACCCTGAGAAAGAACACTCGTCTGGCAGTACTCATACCTAACTGAAGTATATACTTATTCGATAATTTTACAGAATTTACTTCAAGCTTGAAATTATTTGTTTTGCTTGAGAGGGTTATTGTTTTTGCAAAATCAACGGGGGGATACTGTTTGAGTTTTTCTATGTTAAAATTCTTCCAATTTTCAGGATATTTTAAAAAGAGTGTTTTATTTCTGTTGTCAGCAATGCGAATAAAAAATGCTCTATCGCCATAGAGGAATGAATCGACATTTATTTCTTCCGAAATAGCTTCAATTCCGCCGGATTGGAATACAGCCCAGTAATTGAGCATTCGTCTTCTCATCGATCCGGCGTCTTCGGCTTTCATCGAGGTATAGAATGTTAAAAATGAAAATATAAAAAGAATGAGAGAAGAGAGGGTAAATATCAGAGAAAAAAGAAAGGTAAGCTTAAAATGGATTTTATTTAGTTTGAGCCTTCTATTCTTTAATAACATAACCTACTCCCCGTATGGTGTGGAGAAGTTTTTTATCATATTCTTTGTCAATTTTGCTTCGAAGGCGGGAAACAAGAACATCGACAATGTTTGTTTGAGGATCAAAGTCATAATGCCATATTTTCTCCATAATAAGGGTTTTTGAAAGTACCCTGCTTTTATTCTGTAAAAGATATTCCAAAAGTGCAAATTCTTTTGGCTGCAGTTCTATTTCAATCCCTTTTCGCTCTACTTTGTGTAAAATGAGATAAAGCGTCAGATCTGAGCAGGAGAGAATTGTTGCCGGTGAAGCGGTTGAAGAGCGTCGTATAAGTGCCTGTATCCTGACTAGTAGTTCTGAAAAGGAAAATGGTTTTGTTAGATAATCATCACCACCTTTTTGCAACCCCTGTATTTTATCATCAACATCTCTTTTCGCACTTAAAATAATAATTGGTGTGTGTTTCCCTCTTAAACGTATTTTCTCAATAATCTGCAGACCATCCATTCCCGGGAGCATAATATCTACTACTGCCGCGTCATATAAACCGGTGAGGAGAAGGGTAAATCCATCCTCACCGTCTGACGCGGTATCTACGGTGAATCCTGCTTCCTGTAATCCCTTTGAAACGAAGGTCCGGATTCCTTTATCATCTTCTATGACAAGTAGTTTCATGAATATCCCGTGTTAACCACCTACCAGTTTATTATTTACCATTTTTCGTACTATCCGGGTATCGAGTATTCCAACAGGTACCGGATTATCTTCAGATTCTATCACGGGAAGCTGTTCTCTTCCAAGCTGCTTCAAAATTACCATTGCTTCCTCCAGTGATTCTTTCTTTGTTATTACTTCCGGAGCCGGCTCCACGATATCACCGGCGAGGATCCACTCCCAGGTATCCTGTGAGACCATAAGCTGCTTAAGTTCATTCATCGTTATCATTCCTACTGTTTTGTTCTTCTGATCTACAACAGGAAGACAGAAATATTCATTTTCAGAAAAGAGTGAAACAACGTATTTTACCGAATCGGTAATTTTTACATGAGGAACAGCGGTATCCAGTACATCTGCAACGCTCCACTGGGCTATTACATCCTCTTCAGTAATATTTTTCCCCGTCTCTTTAGCAAGCTTTACTGCAAGTTTTGTCATGGGTGGTCCGATGATCTGAACAATAAATGTTGTTGCCGTAACACCGGTAATAATAATATCACCTAAATCAATTCCATCGGCAAGTTTTAGACCATGGAGATGCTGTGTTGCCATGATGGATAATCCTATAGCTACTCCTCCCTGGGCGAAGAGGCCGAGTCCTGTATATTTTTGAACAACAGAATCTGCGTTGGTAAGTTTTGCTCCA
>CAYSXD010000236.1:1221-3614 GCA_964434925.1 uncultured Spirochaetaceae bacterium | reverse complement strand
CGCAAAAGCGGCCTGGGTCCAGGGCTTGCCCTGGGGTATTGATACCTTTCATTTTCCTTCTCTCTGTCAGACAATTCTCTTTCTAATCTCAGCACTGACATAGTCCAGAATCGCCACGGTAAAGGCAATAAACCAGACGGCAACTCCCGCTGCCCGGTAATCAAGAAGTCTGATGTACTGAATAAGTATAAAACCAATACCACCGCCTCCAACAAGACCGATGACCGTTGACATTCTTACATTGACATCCCAGCGGTATATGGAAAAAGAAACAAAAGGCGGGATCATCTGAGGAATAACCGCGTGGATAATTGTCTGTAGATGATTTGCTCCGGTTGCACGGATAGCTTCAATAGGGCCGGGATCAATACTCTCAATAGCCTCCGAGTAGAGTTTTGTCAGTGCAGCTACCGAATGAAAGGTAAGGGCAATTATACCGGCAAAAGGGCCGAGTCCTACCCAGACAACGGCAATGAGCGCCCAGATAAGGGGTTCAATGGACCGGATGATATTTATTGTTGTTCTTGTTATGTAATAAATTGTTAAGGTGATCCATGAGCCCGACATAAGATTACGGGCGGCAAGAAAGCTTACGGGTATGGCAAAGATTATGCCAAAGAGAGTAGCAATCATCCCCATAAAGATAGTTTCAATCATGCGGGAAACAGCCAGTTTCAACGGATCGTTAATAATAATTCCAGCGAGCTGTGTTTCCTGAACTGCCTCGATATGGTGTATCTGCTTTCCTTCCTGGCTGGGGGGCATGAGCCGGTACGGCATAATAACCTTCATGGAAAAAGAACCACTGCTGTCTGTTTTTATCTGAAGGTATTTTCCATTCTGGCGAATTCTGAACTTATTTCCAATAGGGTCAATCCACCAAATCTGGGTATCCGTATTTGGAGCAAAATTACCTCCGGTAAGAGTAATTTCAGTTCCGGGAATAAGCTTGTAATTTTTATCCATTTTCGAAAGTTTTCCGCAGGTGGGGTCAGCAATAACGTAGGGTTTATCCGGTGAAGCCTGCTCCTTCGGAGGAGGAGTCCCGGTACCACAGGGAGAAAGTATTGCTGCTTTGGCATCAAGGGTGGATGTCCTGTGGGTAAACGCGGCTTTCCACGGCCAGAGTACCCTGGATAAAGGTTTAATGGTTTGAGGGAACCTTGTTACCATTTTATAGGGGTTAATTTCCCCTATCTGATATCCAAGGAGGAAAAAAACAGCGATAACAAGAATAAATATTTTAATCCGGTTATATCCGGGTTTCTTCCTTATTGCATAGGCATCCCAGCTTATCCATAGCCATAGAGCTGCTATACCAATACTCATGACAATAATAAAGAATGGTTTAAGCGACATCGCTTTGGAATATTTTGCAATAAAAGTAGGTTCAAGATGAGCAAGGAGCTCTATTCGCCAGATAAACATCACAATCATGGAAATAATCGATCCAAAAAATATGAAACCTCTTCCAACTTCTCCTATTATAATCTGGCCAATACCAGGAAAAATAAGGGAGACTATCCCTGCAATTCCATTAGGGATTTTATTTTTTCTTTTGTTGTTTACACCATTTGTTGTTATTGTATTCATTTTTTACTTCTCCAGCCTGACGGTCAATGAGGTTCGGGGCCGGCATGAACCCGTTCCGCGTCTTTACCATAGATTTGTTTGAATTCCGCGTCAGTCATTTTACGAATATCCTCACCAGATCCTTCATATACGACCCTTCCGTCGCGTAGCCCAATTACTTTTGTAGCGTATCGTTGAACAAGATCAAGATAATGAAGGCTGCAAAGGACCGTGATTTTCTGTTCTTTATTTATTTTTTCAAGATAACTGAGCGTTGAATGAGCAAGAACAGGGTCAAGGCTTGCTACCGGCTCATCAGCAAGAATTATCTCAGGGTCCTGCATAAGGGCACGTGATATGCCAACCCTCTGCTGCTGGCCGCCGCTTAATTCATCCGCTCTTTTATGCGCCTGGTTAAGAATTTCCGCCCTGTCCAGCACATCATATGCTCTTTTTATGTCGGTATCGGAAAATTTATTTATAAGACTGAGTAGGGGATTTGTATAGCCCAAACGTCCGGCAAGGACGTTTTTTAGTACACTTGAACGTTTTACAAGGTTAAAATGCTGAAAAACCATACCGATTTTTCTTCTGATCTCCCGTAGCTTTTTGGAATCTGCTGTTGTTATATCTATACCATTCCAGAAAATATGGCCATCTGTTGGTTCAACCAGACGGTTTATGCAGCGGAGAAGTGTTGATTTTCCTGACCCGCTCAATCCTATAATAATAAGAAATTCACCGTCCTCTACGTCAAAACTGACATCTTTCAGTGCCTGGGTACCATCATTATAAATTTTTCCTAAATTTTGCAATTTTTT
>CAYSXD010000236.1:0-1211 GCA_964434925.1 uncultured Spirochaetaceae bacterium | reverse complement strand
ACTTAGCATGTTTTACTCTGTTCTATTGATTGTATGGATATTATATAAAACCAGGCAGCTGAAGCTGCCTGGTCCCATTTTATAAATTATTTCTCCTGAAGATCCTTGACTGTCATCCCGGAAGACTGAAGAAGCTGTCTAAAGGGATCGTAAAAACTATCATCAATTTTTTTCAGTCCATTCCACTGATACGCAGTATTTAATGCTTTTTTACCTGCATCCGTCGAAGCAATTTCAAGAAGTGCGTTTACAATCTTTTCCTTTAAATCCGTCGGGAAAGAGGGAATAAATTGTACTCCATCGTTTGGAATATCTGTTGTGACGGCAATTACAACAAGTTTTTTCATTACATCAGGATGTTCCTTTTCAATTCTTGTCCTGGCATCAACATAGCATGCCCCTGCGTCAGCCTGTCCATTATAAACCGCTGAAACAACCGCATCATGACTTCCCGCGTCAACAACCTGTTTCAGACCGGTAGCAGGATCAATCCCCGCTGCTTTTAATGTTAACATGGGAATAATCCAGCCGCTTGTAGAGAGCGGGTCAGGTCGGGCGAATGTTTTTCCTGCAAGATCTTTAATAGATTTAATACCTGAATCCGCCTGGGTTATAATTTCACCGTTGTATGTGGGACTTCCGAACCTGATTGAAACGAGAGCCGCGTCGGCAACACCCATTTCATTTGCCATAACATAGGCAAAAGTAGGGAGAGAAGCCATCTGTGCGGTAGCAGGTTTGCTTTTCATAGCTTCAATAACTCCCGCGTATTCAGTTGCGACATTGGTTTTAAAGAAGAGTCCTGTTTTTTTATGAAGCATATCGGCAACTTCCTGAGCTCCGCTTGCGACCCTTTCCGATTCACCGGATGGTACAAAAGACCAGACAATCGGATTTTTTTCTGTTCCCAGTGCTGCTTCTTTCTGTCCGTTTGCAAAAATAAACGTTGTGCTGAGAGCGAGTAATGTAATAAGAAGAAAGATTGTTGTTTTCCTTATCATTCATGAACCTCCAAAATAGTTATGTATTCAGCTTAGTGGCTGAATACCAATTCGTCAAGGAAAATATTGAAAATCCTCTATATTACTGACAATTGAATTGATATGAGTTTATGAGAAGTCAGGATCATTGAAAAAAATAACGGGAAACGATATAGTCTACGGTTACAAGGAGAAGACATATGGATATATTAAAAGAAGAAGTAATAAAAA
>CAYSXD010000235.1:0-3702 GCA_964434925.1 uncultured Spirochaetaceae bacterium | reverse complement strand
AGGATAAACAGCTCCAAAGGAGAACGGCAGGAAGCAATAAATATCAGTAAGGGAGAACGGATGAGGCGGATCAATGTTGCGGAAGGGGAGGCGAAGGCCATTGAGACCCTTGCTCAGGCAACTGCCGAAGGTCTTAAAGAAGTTGCCTCAGCTCTGCAGGAACCGAAGGGAAAAACTGCCATGTCGATACGGCTTGCTGAACAGTATATTGTACAGATGGGTGAGATTTTGAAGAATTCACAGGTTTCTGTTCTTCCCGCTGACATTGCGAATATAAAGGGTTTCCTTCAGGCACTTCTGCCTGCTGTTTCTACTCAGGATGAAGGAGGTGCGAAATGAATCCGTTTTTACCAATGTATATCCTTATTGGACTACTAGGCTTTGTTGTCTTTATTTCTATCCTGAAAAGTGTACGTATTGTTTCTTCCAAAACAGCCCTTGTTGTTGAGCGGCTCGGTAAATATTCACGGGTTCTTAATGCGGGATTCCATGTTCTTATTCCGTTTATTGAGAAGGTGCGTTACAAACACAATTTAAAAGAAATAGCGATTGATGTTCCCGCACAGGACTGCTTTACCCAGGATAATGTCAAGGTGAGGGTTGACGGTGTTCTTTACATGCAGGTGGTTGATCCCCAGAAGGCAAGTTACGGGATATCCCACTATCAGTATGCTACGATACAGCTTGCACAGACGACAATGCGCTCTGTTATAGGGAAACTGGAACTGGACAAGACCTTTGAGGAACGAAACAGGATCAATGGTGAAGTTGTACAGAGTGTAGATGAAGCGTCCGATCCATGGGGTGTAAAGGTCTCCCGGTATGAAATACAGAATATAAATGTGCCCCAGACAATTCTTGGTGCGATGGAAGTTCAGATGAAGGCGGAGCGGGAAAAGAGGGCCGAAATTGCCCGGAGTCTCGGAGAGATGGAAGCCAGGATAAACCACTCACAGGCAGCCATGTCGGAAGCCATAAATAAAAGCGAAGGTGAAAAAGAGCGGAAAATAAATGAAGCAGAAGGAAAGGCAAGTGAGATTCTTTCCGTTGCAAAGGCAACTGCTGAAGGAATCAGAAAAGTCGCTGCAGCGCTTGAGCTCTCCGGAGGGGAAGATGCAGCGTTGTTACGGGTATCCGAAGGGTACATAGATGAGCTTAAAAATCTTTCCGGAAGCGGTAGCAAGGTTATTTTACCCATGGATCTGACGGATACAAAGGGAATAATCTCCCGGGTAAAGAAAATGCTCGAAAGATAGCGACCTGTACAGGAAGAACAGATGGTGGAAAGGGAGGAGACTGATTCTCCCTTTTTTCCTTTCACCGGGAGCAGATTTTTTTTGACAAAAAAGAAAATTTGACATTAGAATCATTCCGTTGTATATTTAAATCTCTTATCAGTTTTACAGCGCAACTCCTGTCCTATGCTATTTTGTATAGGATTGTTTAGTATATTGCAAGGGAGATACAGTGGTAAAGAAAGGCTTTCCCTCTGTTCATTTTTATGATCAGGATTTTGTTGATATATATGAAAAAACGTGGGTCTGGATTTCAGATAACTGGCTATCCGGAACAGCTTCAAATGGATTTGAGGAAAGGTATCTAAACTATCCCGGTAATATAACAATTAATCAGTTTGAGGCTTGTTTCTCAACTTTTTTTTTAGTTTATAGCAACAATATTTTCTCTGCAAAAGCAAATCTGGATAATTTTTATTCTAAGCAGGAGGAAAATGGGGCAATACGTGGTAGTTATTCTGTTAATGATGGTTCTCCTGTTTTAACTCCGGAAAATCCCGAAGGGGTTATGCCTCCTCTCTTTGCCTATGCTGAGTATAATTTATTCCATAAAAATGGAAATAAAAAGCGCCTTAAAGAAGTTATGCCGATTCTTGAAGATTACTTCAATTGGCTTGAAGAAACCTTTAAAGATGAAAGTGGTATGTACCACGTGCCTCGCTCTGCAACGATGATGGATAATTCTCCTCGTGAGGGAATGTACTACCCTATTGATTTTAATACCCAACAGGCTATAAATGCGCTATACATGTCTGCTATTGGGGATATTCTTAATAATAAAGATATCAGCTTTAAGTATAAACGGCACTATTTTTCATTGAAAACACGTATCAATTCAAAGATGTGGAGTTCTGAGGATTCCATATATTATGATCTGGACCGGGATGAGAATCAGTTGAAGGTCAAAACTATCGCATCTTTCTGGACACTGCTTGCAGAGATCCCAAATGAAGACCGCGCGGTGGGACTTATTACCCATCTGAAAAATCCCGCGACTTTCGGCCTTGAGAATCCTTTTCCCACACTATCCGCTGATCATCCGGATTTTCAGGAAAATGGAATGGGGTTTATGGGATCGGTATATACCCCCTTTACCTTTATGGTTATTAAAGGTCTTGAGAAATACGCCAGATATGAGCTGGCACGGGAATGCTCCATTCGTCATATATACTACATGCTTGATACCCTTCACATGGAAGGAGGGGAGAGAGGTGATATTTATGAAGCGTATCTGCCTCATAAGGAAGGTCCTGCTGTGTGGCAGGAACAGGAAGGATTTCCGCGCAGGAAATATATTCTGAATACCGCGCTCGCTTCAATTACACTGATGATTGAGAATGTTCTTGGTCTGTACATTAGTCTGCCCCGTAAAACGGTTGACTGGATCATACCTACTCTGGAAATTATGGGTATTGAAGATCTCTCTCTTAAAAGAAATATGATAACTATTTTGAGTAATAAAAGTGCCCGGGGATGGGAAGTCCGGCTGGAGTCAGAAAAGCTTTATTATTTTACAATAAATATTCTTGATGAAGATAAAAAGAAAACTCTGCCAATTCCCTCGGGTAAATGTTCCATGCTCATTGATAAACTTTAGGAAAATAAGAGGCCTGCTATGGGATGGATGGGAAAGCTTGTTGGTGGAACAATCGGATTTGTACTTGGCGGTCCTCTTGGCGCTATTGCGGGAGCTGCTTTCGGACATGCAATAGATAAAAATAATTTTCACTCACGTCCCCGTATCTCCTCGTATACCGGTCAGTATAAGGCGCAGATGACCTTTTTTGTTGGTGCTTTTTCCATGCTGGCACGGTTGGTTCAGGCTGACGGGAGGGTAACAACATCGGAAATATCCTCCATTAAAAAGATAATGGGGCAGGATCTTCATCTTGATCCGTCGAGCAGAGATACAGCCATGCAAATCTTTAATTCTGCCCTTAATTCAACAGAGAGTTTTGATAGATTTGCTCTTCAGTTTTACAACGAATTCTTCAATCAGCCCCAGATCCTGGAGTTGATGCTTGAAATACTTATGAAAGTAGCAGTTGCTGATGGTAGTTTAGGACGGGACGAGGAAGCCCTTATTATTAAAGCAGTGCAGATTTTTAACTTTGGTGATTCCAGATATCAGGTTCTGAAAACACGCTACGTAAAAGATGATGAGCGTTTCTATGCCGTTCTTGGAATCCATTCCGGTGCATCAAATGATGAAATTAAAAAAGCGTACAGGAAACAGGTTTCAGAGTATCATCCTGATAAGATTGCCGCCAAAGGTCTTCCCGAGGAGTTTAATAAATTTGCAGCCAATAAATTCAGGGAAATACAGGATGCATACGAGAATATTCGAAAAGAGAAAGGGTTCTAATTTCTTTTACAGGGTTTCGATAGAGGTGAAATAACGGTTACC
>CAYSXD010000234.1:0-3705 GCA_964434925.1 uncultured Spirochaetaceae bacterium | reverse complement strand
ATGGAGGTGGTCGGCAAACATTTTCGCCCGGAATTTATTAACCGCATTGATGAAATTGTTGTATTCAGCAGTCTCAACCATGACGAAATGCGAAGTATTGTTGATATCCAACTGTCAGAGGTGAAAATGCGCCTTCTTGAAATGAATGTCATTTTAAAGTTGAGCAGCAACGCGAAAGAATATCTCTTAAAGGCAGGGTGGGACCCTAAATTCGGTGCACGCCCCATTCGCCGCGTTATACAAAAACAAATTGAAGACCCTCTTTCCGTAGAGATTCTTAAAGGAAATTGTCCGGCAGGCAGCAGTGTCAGTGTTGGGATCAGAAAAGGGAGTCTCTCTTTTTCTATAGATAAACCGGAGAAAGTGGAATCGAAGACACCAATAGAACTATAAGGCTAGAAATTTAAATATGAATTTAGAACTGTTTATTCTTGGTACCGGTGGGATGATGCCCCTTCCCGGCAGGTTCCTGACATCCGCCCTTTTACGCAGAGGAGGAGAGCTTTTCCTCTTTGACTGCGGGGAGGGAACGCAGGTTTCTTTACGCAAGCTCAATTTAAAATGGAAAAAAATTTCCACTATCTTTATAAGCCATACTCACGCTGATCATGTTACGGGCCTGCCGGGTATTATGATGCTATCGAGTCAGGTAGAACGTAATGAACCACTTTATATTATTGGTCCACCAAATATAAAAGAGTATGTGGAATCGTCATGGAAAGCGTTGGATATGTATATTAATTATAAAGTTATTATAAAGGAAATAACGGAACCGGGTATCGTGTATGAAGGTGAAGGGTATGCGGTAAAGGCATTTCGTTTAAATCACTCGAAACCATGTTTTGGTTATACGCTTATTGAAGACCCGAGACCAGGTATATTTAATCCTGAAGCGGCCCAATCACTCTGTATTCCCCAGGGGCCGCTATGGGCAACCCTCCAGTCAGGTAAAGATGTTATTCTGGAGGACGGAACGTGTATCCATCCTGAAATGGTTATGGGGGAAAAACGAAAGGGGCGGAAATTTTCTTTTATTACCGATACAAAGTATTTTAATACTATAAAAGATAATGTATCAGATTCGGATGTTTTAATATGTGAGGGTATGTTTCGGGATGAATTAAAAGAGAGTGCTGCTGAGAAGAAGCATCTGACATCTGTTGAATCCGGTTCCATTGCGAGAAATGCCGGCGGAGTAAAAAAAATGGGACTTATCCACTACAGCCCGCGGTATACAGAATATGATTTGCGCCGCTTATTACAGGAAGCACAGAATGTTTTCCCGAATACGTTCCTTTGCAGGGACGGACAATCTCTTGATATCCCCTATGAGGATTAATGTGTGATAGTCCTTAAAAGGATCACCAAACAGTATCATAAAACAAGGGTGCTTAACCAAATTTCTCTCCGGACTGAAAAGAGCGGTATACATGGCCTCCTTGGTCCTAATGGAGCAGGTAAAACTACCCTTTTAAAGATTTTAGCAGGATCTCTTTACCCCACAGAGGGGGAGGCAATCATCAATGGGTACAATATTTTTACACAGAGCACTGAACTAAAAAAACAAACCGGATATCTTCCTGAAAACTCTCCGGTAGACAAAAAGCTGAGTATTAAAGATTATCTGTTCTTTGTAGCTTCACTTAAGGGGTTGAAAGGCCATACAAGAAAAGAAGAAATTGAAAAGGTAGTCGAAAGCTGCGAACTAACAGAGGAATTCCATTCTCGCATTGGCTTTCTTTCAAAAGGGTTTCGACAGAGGGTAGGGTTTGCTCAGGCATTGATAAATAATCCGGGAATTTTGTTCCTTGATGAGCCTTTTAACGGAATGGACCCTGAACAACTGGTATCAATGAAAAAGCTTCTTCGGGAGCGCGGGAAGAAAACCCTTATTCTTCTTTCCTCCCATATATTGAGAGATATAGAATCTTTGTGTACCCGGGTTTTTATTTTTAACAGGGGAAACCTGGTATCGGACAGTTTGATTACTAACGATATCTCACTGGAATCGCTCTATTTAGAAGGTATGGGAAAAAAGAGCACCAAATGAGAAATACCATATTGGTTCTGTATCGAGACTTGAAAATATTTTTTTCTTCAGCAGGTTCTTATCTTGTTATATTCTTTTTTCTCATTGCCAGTTCATTGTGGTTTTATAAGTTGAATAATTTCCTTATTATTAATCTGGCAGATTTTAGTAGCTACTTTGCAGTTTTCCCCTATTTGCTGGCTATTATTATTCCCGCTCTTAGTATGGGAACCCTGGCTGGGGAGAGGCAGGATGGTTCATTTGAAATACTCAGTACACTCCCCGTTAAAATACATGAAATAATTGCTGGAAAATATATGGCTTTGATGTTTGAAGCCGGTTTATTGCTTCTTTTAACACTTCCTGTTCCTTTTTCTCTGACAGATCTGGGGAATTTTGACAGAGGACAGATCCTGACCCAATATATCGGAATATATCTAATTTCATCATTCTTTATTTCGGTGAGCCTCTTTGTTTCAGCTTTCTCACGAACACAAACAGAGGCATATATTGTTTCAGTAATGATGTTTTTTTTGCTGATTCTTCCAGGTTTGCTCTTTAGACTTTCTCCTGTTCTTTCTTACATTTCACCTTCCTATCATTATAGAACTTTTTTTAAGGGAGTACTTGATTCGCGGGATCTGGCTTACTTCCTTTTAGTGAGTTTGTTTTTTCTTTTTCTAACCGTTAAAAGATTAAAAATAGGCAGATTTTTATAATTATGAAAATGATACATAAAGAATGGTGGTCAGTTGGCTCAGGTATAATACTAGTAATCCTTCTTCTTGTATTAAGTACTCAGATATTTCACAGATTTGATTGTACTGACGGGAAATTATTTACTCTGACAAAAGTGACGAAGAATCTTTACAAAGAGATTCCACAGCCCTTGATTATAAATTACTATGTAACCGGCAATCTGGAAACGGTGATACCGGATATTGAAGATATTAAAAATATGCTTCATGAACTCAGTCTTACTTCCCATGGAAAAATAAGAGTAAATATATATGAACCGAAGGATCCTGAAGAAATAAAAGAATTAAAAAAAATAGGCATTATTCCGGTTCCTTTTAAAACAAACAGTAATGGAAAAGATGTTACTCTAAAAATATTTTCCGGTATTAAAATACAATTTCTTGATAGAGTTAAAGTTATTCCCGTATTATTCAGTTCACGAAATCTTGAATATGAAATTGTATCAAATATAAGAGAAATTATACAAAATAGAAGAAGGGTTATCGGTGTTCTTATTGGTGATCCTTCAAAAGCATGGAATACTGATTATACTTTATTAAATAACTATTTAAGCAGAGATTTCGATCTGAAAATATTTTTACCCGGAACTTTTGAAATCTCTGCTATCAATGTTCTTATAGTAATAGGTAATACCCATATAGATAAATATGATATGGATAACATTAAAAGTTTTATTGACTCCGGCGGTAATGTGCTTTTTGCCGTTGACGGGGTAAAGATTGATCTTGAGAATAATTTAAAGGCAACAGCATTAAAAAATAATACACTGTTAAATTACTTACAATCTTTTGGTATAGAAGTTACACCGGATTTGGTTGTCGATCCCTTTTCCAGATCTTTTAGAATACCTAAAAACATATATGGAGGAATTGCCTGGCAGACTGTCGGACCTTATCCTTTATGGATACATGTTACCA
>CAYSXD010000233.1:0-3748 GCA_964434925.1 uncultured Spirochaetaceae bacterium | reverse complement strand
CCCTGCAAGTTTTAAATACTGCAGAGCAGTTTGATCAATTTCCTCTGAATAGAGGAGAGTGGGCAGCCATTTTTTTATCAGAGTCCACCCCTTTTCAGTGGGTTCACCTCTGGAATCCAGATCAATCATTCCCCCCCGGAGATCAAGCAGTGTAGTAAGTACCTCGGTATACCGCCGGGTATTCCTGAATTCACTTTCACTGTCAGGAAAAGAATCTCCGGTGTATAAAGAAAGACCCTTTTTATACGAAGCCGTAAGCAGGGGTTCAATATCATTCACTCCGGAAGATATCATTGCATCCAGATACAACTCAATAGCACCGGCTATTCCTTCCGGAGTCTTTGAGGCAACTCTTCCTCTGGTAAGTACCCGGAGTGTTGATAAATAAGGAATATCCGATTCGGATTCTTTCTGTATGGATTTTCGGATATCGTCCAGCCCACGGGCCTGATAAACTGCTTTTCTTTTAAGTATGAGTGCCTGAAGGAGTAAATTACGATATGTTTTAATTGATTTTTCCAGACCGGGAAGGGATTTGTTTTGTGAAGCCGTATGAATGATCTTAAACTCTGTCTGAATCATTTCAGAAAGGGATTTAAACTGATTAACATACGATTGTATCTCCGCAATATCGCTGTCAATTTCATTAAAAACAATATTGCCATAATCTCTTTTAACAAAGAATTCCCTGTGGAGAACAAATCCTGAAAGATACTTATCAATCGCTTCCAGATATTTTTTATCCTTCAGTAAGGCAGTACCTTCATTAAGAATATTTTCAAAAGTTCTATTAGCCACAGCAAAAAATATAGTATCCTTCGCCTGGGAAAATGCCGCTACTGCTGCTTTATTGGGAGTTTTATCCAACTCCTCCATTGATCTGATAAGACCGTACGCTTTATCCTCATCAATAGCTTCACCCCGGGGAGGGTTAAGTACCGTAATGAGCTGCTTATACAGTTTATTATATTCATTCCGGGCAGTACGAATCTCTTTCATCAACTTTTCTGCTTTAACAAATTCATCAGGGCTTGTCCTCATGATGTCGGCAAGGACAAGAATTGCGTCATTGTATTTACCCTCCGTAATAAGCTTCTGTGCTTCAGGTAAACGGTCCTCCTTCTGCCCGCCGGCAAAGAGAAGAGTACCCTCAAAAAAAAGAGGAACGAGAAAAATAAAGATACATATTCGATACTGCCGCAATCGTACTTTCAGGATTTACCCCTCCTCTTCATTTTTCGGCATGTTCATGACCGGCTATTAAAGTAATTTTAACTCATTCCTGAAGTAATATCATATAAAAAGAGTGGATAAAAATAAAAGGAAGGAGTATATTTTATCGTAATGAAGCGTTTTATAACCACACTAATACTCCTTTTTCTGGTTGACTATCTGGGAGCCGCTGATCTGGCTGATTTTTACAGTGGATTTTCCAGTCTGGGGACAGGCTCGTTTATAACTGACAAAAACACAGGTCTGACAATTTTTCCGACGCTGTTAATCCCTTCCGGAGGACTATATGAGGGCATGGGGACTGCTTTTACGGCGGTAGCTTCCGATGCAAGTTATATAGAAGCAAATCCCGCGGCAAGTTCCACTCTACAGTATACCGAGGCAGTACTCAACCATAATAACTGGATAGCTGATTCCAATATGGAAGGGGCTATCTATACAACACGTTTCAACAATTTCGGAATTGGATTCGGTGGAAAATTTCTGTATGTACCGTTTATAGGATACAACCGCTGGGGAGAGGAACTTTCCAGCAGCTACTATTCGGAAACTGTAGCTACAATGAACATATCGTACAACTTTTTCCCCAGTTACTATTTTTATGGTTTTGCTGTTGGTGTGAATATTAAAGCAGCATACAGAAACGTCCCTCAGGTCATCTACAAGGACCATGATGTGGATAATCAGTCAGTATTTACTCTTATGACAGATGTAGGATTTCTTACCCGTTTTAACTTTGCCAAATTCTTTGCCTCACGGAACAGAAATTTTTCTTTGGGAGGAGTTGTTAAAAATATTGGAATTGACGCTCTTGGAGAACCTCTTCCTTCGATTGCAACGGTGGGAATAGCCTATTCCCCCATCCGTCCACTGACACTCTCAATGGATTTCAACTATCCCTTTAGTCTTACCACACCGTCCGGCATGTGGGAAAAATGGAATATTGCAAGTGGCATGAATCTTGTTTTAACGGATTTTTTTGCCGTTCATTCCGGCTTTTCCTATAGAGGGTCCAATCCCCGGTTTACGATAGGAAGTGAGGTCGATTTAAAAAGAATATCCATTATGGCAAATTACACTCTCGACATGACAACACAGCTCACTTCCCCGGATAAATTTACCGTTCAACTGAAACTTAACCTTGGAGACAAAGGCCGTGCGGGAAAAGCTCAAAAAGTTGATGAATACTATATTGCGGGCTTGAAAGAATATGCTAACGGAAATTATAAACGGGCAATGAGTTTCTGGGAAGCAGCTCTCAAAACTGATCCTACCTTTCAGCCTGCGGCTGAAAATCTTTCAGTAACAAAAACTGCTATTTATCTTCAGAAGGAAATGGAAGCGACAAATCAGGTGGAGAAATAGACTTAATGGAACGATACACGGCAAAAAGAGAAAGATCTACTTTATTAATCCTTGCCCATTTTACAATATGATCCACCGCTCTATCCCTGTGAGGAGATCCGTTCAATTTTGCAAGTATCTTTGATTGTTTACGGTACGTTTTTCCGGAAAACATCTTTTCAAGGTACCGGAGAAGTGACATGGCTTCTTCTGATGCTGTTTCTGTCATAAATGATTTTTCTGAGGTTAACATGGAGTTGACAAGCGTTTCAAAATCCACCGATTCATTAACATGGAGGATTTCTTCAAATTCTTTAATAAATGCACTTTCGGTAAAAATAATTCCGTCAACTTTTCTTCGCAGCTCAAGACGCTTTTCTGAAGCTTTTTCTGAGCTTTGATCACGCCGGGAAAGCGAATAATAGACAATTAAGGCGGTAATAATCGAAACAACCGTTTCATCAATCATGGGTATAGGGTCCCGTATAACAAAAGTTGTAAAGAAATAGGCTACAAGGAATGCCCCCGCTGCAATAATAAACCTTGGTATAAATTTAGTATCCTGAATCCATTCTTTAACTTTTGCTTCAACGAGCCGGTACAACTGGTTTCTTAAAAGTGTCAGGCTTTCAACCCGGGGTTCTTTCCCGTATCTGCCTTCTATTGAATGTAACGAAGGTAGTTTTAACAGTACATCCGACTCTTCAAACGGATGAAGAAAAAATGAAGATCCGTCTTTACGGTAAATATGAAAAATTAATAATCTATTGCTTTTTTTATTCATAATGTTATAGTACTTTCTATTATAGCAATAACACGCGAAAGCTTAAAGAGGCGCGCATACTTTTCTGCTGACATTCCAAGACTATCTGTCTCGGTAACCGAAGCTCCCGCATCTATCAGAATCTTTGCAATTTCCTCATCCTTCCGCCCCACCGCCAGAATAAGTGCCGTCTGTCCAGATTTGCTTTTGATATCCAGTTTTCAAGTGCTTCAACAGGGCATAACTCATGATTTATTTTGGGAAGAACTTTATACTTTTTTATCTTGTTGAGTTGATCATTTTTTGTTTTACCTAATGAAATAACGATCCCTTTATCTAAACGATGGATTTGTTTTATATCCAGTTCTGATAATTCCAGATACTGGTAGTTGTGCGATTCCATTATCC
>CAYSXD010000232.1:1210-3802 GCA_964434925.1 uncultured Spirochaetaceae bacterium | reverse complement strand
TAGCAGTGAATAGAAAAAAGAAA
Source organism: uncultured Spirochaetaceae bacterium (assembly GCA_964434925.1). Classification (GTDB taxonomy): domain Bacteria; phylum Spirochaetota; class Spirochaetia; order B11-G9; family B11-G9; genus S145-15. Next base: position 3,779 of record CAYSXD010000232.1, on the reverse strand, counting down.
AACAGACTTCCGGTTATATTTGTTTTCATCTTATTCTTGTTTTAATAATTTGAAAAGGAGTTTGTTAAAAAGCATAAATTTTTACTTCTGTCAGAAAGTAAAAATTTATGCTAAAGAAGATAAGGTTTGGTTATTTATTTTCTGTTAGTTAAAACAGTGTGTTGATTTCATAATGTCAGTTATACGCTTGTTTTTAGAAACAGTTTTGATACACTGGTGAGTTTCTCTGTTATACCATACACCATAAGTTGTTCCTCCGTATGTCTGTTTTTTTCTTTTTTCAAAACCACGATCCATTAATTCTTCATAAGCATCAATAGCAGCCATTCCTTTCAGGTCGTTTACACTTACATGTGGTTTGTAGCTTCTTTCATAACGAGTGTCGTTATATCTGTCATTATTGTAAGAATTCTTTAAACTGTACAATCCTACAATTGATGTTCCTCCGCAAGCCTTACGCATATGGTCAGTACCTCTTACATCAACACGTAGTTTTTCTCCCTGCCATGAAATCATGATAAAATCACGGTCATTAGACCCCATCGGGAGCAATAAAGCACCATTGTCTACTCTACCCTGATGTGTTTTTGCATTACAGTCACCTATAAATTTTACGTGATAATACATACCACCGTCAGGAATGATTTCCATTCGTTGGTTACCATAATCCATTTTGTAGGTTCCATTAAAATTGGTTGATTTTTGTGCAAAAGCTGTTGTACTAAAGATTAATACAAAAGCAATTAATAGTGTATTTAATTTTTTCATTCTTGTTTATGTTTAGGCTGCTTTTCTTGGTGTTTACGAGGGGCTTGTCCCCTTGATTGTTTTTATTATTCCTCTGGCATATTCCCTCGGATGGGACTCTCTCACCGGCCTTGGTATGAGCCTTCTTGCTCTGTCGTTTGGATTCTCTGCAGCAGTTACCAATCCGTTCACCATTGCCGTTGCTCAAAAAATATCGGAATTGCCTCTTTTTTCCGGAGCATGGCTCAGGATAATCTTTTTTGTCTTTGTTTACGGTGCCGTATTTTTCTTTGTTTATCTTCACGCTAAACGTGTTGAAAAAAACCCGAAACTTTCCCCGATGTATGAGGAGGACAAACCTCTGAAAGATGCGCTTGCCTCTCTTGAGGAATTTGAAAAAACCGGAGGAAATTACCCGGGCATGGTTAAAGCTCTCATATGGTTTTCTATCTGTCTCGGCCTAGCGCTGGGTTTTGTTGCTGTCTCTTCCGCTATTCCATCAATAAGTGACTACACCTTTCCTCTCATGGGCGTTCTTTTTCTTATCGGAGGTGTCGGCAGCGGATTATTTGCCGGTCTGAAGGGATTCAGAGTGATACGCATTTTTGGAAAAGGTACTCTGAATATATTACCGGGAATTGTCCTTATACTGATGGCTTACAGTGTTAAATATATCATTGATCAGGGGCAGATCACCGACACTATTCTCTTTTCAGCATCACAAAAAATAGCGGGGGCCTCGGCAACAGGTGCTGTTTTTCTTATTTACGGTTTAACACTTTTTATGAACTTCTTTATTGGTTCGGCATCCGCCAAAGCATTTTTAATGATGCCGATTTTATCCCCTCTGGCAGATCTTGTACATATAACCAGACAGACGGCCGTTCTTGCTTTTGATTTTGGAGACGGATTCAGTAACATGATCTATCCGTCAAACGCACTGCTTTTAATTGCTCTGGGCTTTACCGTTGTCAGTTACCCCAAATGGATAAAATGGACGTTAAAAATTCAGGCTGCCATGCTGATTTTAACCAGTATATTTCTTGTTATTGCCGTTAAAATAAATTTCGGGCCGTTTTAGGTGTTTGGAGAAAATATATTTCAAATTCCCCCTCTCTTTAAAGTCCGCAAAATATCCATTACCAGGCAGGAAGAAATATTTTTGTTTGTTTTACCCATCCGATTATGAATACTTCCGCCTATCCTCTGACCCAGAAAAAAAGCGCCGACAAGAAATATGTAAGTATACCATGCAAAACCTATAGGTGTCATAAATCGCAGGGTAATAATAAAAGGTACGGGGATATGCACGGCCAATACCCACTGCAATGAAAACTTTTTCACATTAATTCGCCAGTATCCGAACGGAATATTAAAAAGAAAAATAAAAATTGTTACCCATATTAGCGCAGTTATCATGTACATAAAGGTATGCTATATTCACGACTATTTCAAGTTATTATCGCTTTGAGCTTTATTAAAAGCGCTTCACTCACCTAAATACAGAAAGAACATGTAAAAAGGGTTTATTAAAAGTATTTTTATTAGTACACTTTATATAAGGTAAAAAAGAAGTGGACGAAATCAGGTTAAATACTATAGTGAGGATTTGTAATATGGCTTTATTAATACCGATACTGGCGCTCAGTATTCCGATAATCGCAATTATTTCAGGCACTTACGCAAAAACACATAGAGATGCCGGCCCTGTTCAGAATAAAAAGATTCTGGAACTTGAAGAAAAAATAAATAGTCTTGAAAAAGACAATCTTCAAATGGAAGAGGCAATCAGACTGCTTGAAGACAAGCAGAACTTTCTTAC
>CAYSXD010000232.1:0-1110 GCA_964434925.1 uncultured Spirochaetaceae bacterium | reverse complement strand
ATGAAATATATTGGAGCTCACGTCAGTGCGGCGGGCGGCATTGAAAATGCTCCGCTGCGTGCCGCTGAAATCGGAGCAAAAGCATTCGCGCTTTTTACAAAAAATCAGAAACGCTGGTCCGGCCCGCCCTTAACAACCGAATCTATAGCTGCTTTTAAAAAAAGCACAGCTGCCTCCGGAATAAAACCGGAACATATACTCCCCCATGACAGCTACCTTATTAATCTGGGTAACCCTGATGCTGAAAAGCGGTTAAAATCATTAAAAGCCTTTATTGATGAAGGCACCCGTGCTGAACAACTTGGCCTTTCCCTCCTTAACTTTCATCCCGGCAGTCATCTGGGTAAAATATCGGAAGACTCATGTCTACGGTACATATCGGAGAATATTGATACTGCTGTCAGGGAAACTGATTCCCTTATCTATGTTATTGAGACAACTGCCGGTCAGGGTAATAACGTGGGATATTCTTTTGAACAGATTAAACAAATAATTGGCAGAAGTAAATACCCTGGTAGAATCGGTGTATGTATAGATACCTGCCATATCTTTGCAGCCGGATATGATATACGCACAAAAGAACTGTATGAAAAAATGATGCTGGACTTCACCTCTGAAATTGGTCTCGAATTTCTTAAGGGGATGCATCTGAATGACGCGAAAAGTGAATACGGCAGTCGTGTGGACAGGCATCAGAGCCTTGGCAAGGGCACCATAGGAATTGATGCTTTTAAATACATCATGGAAGATGAAGACCTTGATGGAATTCCTCTTATTCTGGAAACACCTGATCCGTCAAAATGGAAGGAAGAAATTGCCCTCCTGTATAGTTTTATAACACCCTGACCACCTTGACAAAGGGATATCAAGTTTATATATTTTAGTTCCAGTAAATGGATTTTAGGAGAGGTGTCCGAGTGGTCGAAGGAGGTAGTCTTGAAAACTATTGAACCGCAAGGTTCCGTGGGTTCGAATCCCACCTTCTCCGATTTTCATTTCTGATTTGTTTAGTGGTTAAATTCCGGAGAGGTGCGAGAGCGGTTGAATCGGGCTCCCTGCTAAGGAGTTGTACTGGTAACGGTACCGAGGGTTCGAATCCCTCCCTCTCCG
>CAYSXD010000231.1:0-3812 GCA_964434925.1 uncultured Spirochaetaceae bacterium | reverse complement strand
CGCTGCGGATATCCGATGCGGGGGGGAATACCCGTACCGATTCACTGCCACAGAGAATTTTAGCCCCTTCTTTAACATCCCTCAGTTTGGTGCAGACAAGCATGTTTTTTTGCTGCACAACAACACCGTCCATCCGCTGTGACTGCACGGATACCCATCTGTCTCCTGTAAAAACTTCACTCCGGTGGTTCGTCGTTGAGTAGAAGTCTTCAGGAACACAGGCATCTTTCACTGCCGGTTTAAAAACGGCCTCCATGGCCCCTTTTTCATATGCGCCGAGGGCAGTAAGCCTGCCTGAAACCACAGCAAGATGCTCTTCATTCCGGCATTTCAGAAGCAGTTCCATTCTTGATTTTTCTGTTTTTACTTTTCCAATATCAAACGACGACACGGTGTAATCAGCACCTTCGGTAAGAATGACATTGAGAATCTCCGACATAATGCCGGAATCTATCAAGTGCCCTTCGGATATAAAAATACGTGTTTTCATAGAACAATAGATAGCCTGTATAGAGACAACTGTAAAGTACTTTTATTAATGAGCAATTCATTTTTACCCCTACGGGCCCCAAATAATGCACCATAAAAAGCTCTTTCATCAGATAACTTGTAATTCTTATGGTCTTTATATATTATTAGAACAGTATCAGGGAGTTATAAAAGCTATGGATACCCGGCAAACCAAAAATTTGCTTCTCGTTGAAGATGAAGTCATACTGGCGATGGACAAAATACAGCGCTTAAAAAAACTTGGTTATTCTGTTATTCACGTAACTTCCGGAAAAGATGCCATTAAAACAGTCAATCGGGATAATCCTCCCATAAACCTCATTCTGATGGATATTGATCTTGGAAAAGGAATGGATGGTACTGAGGCGGCAGAAAAGATTTTAGCAACCCGTGATATCCCCATTCTGTTCCTCTCTTCCCACACCGAAAAGGAAGTTGTTGAAAAAACAGAGAAAATAACTTCCTACGGGTATGTGGTAAAAAATTCCGGGATGACTGTCCTTGATGCCTCCATCAAAATGGCCTTTAAACTGTTTGACGCTCACCATGAAATACACAGGAAAAATATGGCTATAAAAGCAGGAAATGAAAATCTGCGGGTAACCATTGAAAAACTGGAAGAAGTCGATGCCACACGCAGGCAGACTGAAAAAGAACTGCTCTTACATATGGAACGGTACAAACGTGCCCAAAAAATAGGACTGATAGGCGACTGGGAGTTTGATATACGGACAAACACTATCTGGGGATCGGAAGAAGCACGCAGAATCTATAATCTCCCACTCAGTGAAAACAATGTACCCATGGAAGGAATAGAACTGATGCAGCACGACCGGAAAAGGTTAGGTAAAGCCCTTGCCGATCTTATTCAGGAAATACATCCATATGATTTTGAATTTGAAATTCAACCTGCCGGACAGCAGAAATGGAAATGGCTGCATTCAGTCGCAGAATTACAGAAAGATGAAGATGGAAAACCAGTAAAGGTTGTTGGTGTTATTCAGGATATTTCAAAACAGAAAGCGGATGAATCAGCTTTGCGTAAATTACAGCAGGCGGTAAATAATTCAAGTGATATTATTCTCATGCTGGACAAAAACGGAACTATAACATTCATGAATCCCAGATTCACTGAGATCTATGGATATACGGCAGAAGAAGTCCTTAATAAGTGTAACCCCAGTATTTTGAGTTACGAACCACCTGATACCGCAGTTAAGATTCGGTTCTGGGAAAACTTGCGGAAAACACGGCATTTAAAAACAGAATTTAAAAACAAGTCAAAAACAGGCCGGCTTATCTATGTGGAGGATACCATTGATGCCCTTTTCGACAGCCATGGAGACCTTACCGGGTTCCTTGAAATTCAGCGTGATATAACCGACCGAAAAAATGCTGAAATAAAATTGAAACAAAGCGAAGAGTCTCTTTCAATCACTCTTCAATCCATTGGAGATGCCGTACTGGCCGCGGACCTTTCGGGAAAAATTACCCGAATGAACAGAATGGCAGAAACACTGACAGGATGGAAAGCAGCTGAAGTCATTGGAAAACCGCTGAAGGAAGTTTTCAGAATTATTAATGCCGACAGCCGCAGGGAAGTTAAGAATCCTGTGGAAAAGGTACTGAGTTCCGGTGCTGTCGTTAACCTTGCCAATCATACAGTATTAGTTAGCAGAGAAGGGAAGGAATACCAGATTGCCGACAGTGCCGCTCCAATTCGGGATGTTGACGGTACAGTACGCGGTATTATTCTGGTATTCTCTGATGTGACGGAAAAATACAACAGGGAAAAGGACAGGAAAAGAATACAGGGATTGTTCGAAGCGATGTTTAATACCATTCCGGACGGGGTAGTGATAACAGATACACAACGTGTTATTCAGTTTGCCAATGAGGGCATTAGAAGTACTTTTGGTTATAAGCCTGCTGAAATTATTGGGAAGAAGACAGCGCTGCTTTACTCGGAAAACCGGAATTACAAAGACACAGGTTCATCTGTTTTTAATAAAAACGTAGTAAACTCAGAAAAGCGGTATGTAACCTACTACAAAGATAAATCAGGCCGTACATTCCCGGGAGAAACCATCGGATCAAAACTGTATGATAATGAAGGCACCTGGATTGGAAATCTTGGAATTATGCGCGACATAACCATGCAGGAGAAAATGATTGCAGATTTATCCGAAGCAAAAGAACAGGCGGAACAAAGCAAAGCGGAGAAAGAATTACTTATGAAAGAAGTGCATCACCGTATTAAGAACCACATGAGCACTATTCGCAGTTTATTAACTCTTCAGGCTGATTCTTCACAAAACAGGGATACGATAGATGCTTTAAAAAAAGCAGAAGACCGCGTGTACACAATGATGGTTCTGTATGATAAACTGTACCGGTCGGATAATTTCGGGAGTATTCCTGTCCGGGATTACCTGGTGACATTAACCAATGATATTCTGAACTCTCTATCTATTCCGCCTCTTCGTATTTATAGAGATATAAAAATAGATAATTTTAAACTTGATACCGGCAGATTGTCAGTCATCGGAATTATTATTAATGAATTGTTAAACAACAGTATTAAGTACGCATTTAAAAGTAAGGAAGCAGGCAGCATTACAGTGAAAATCTATAGAAAAAATAATCTCGTACATCTGTCTGTATGCGATGACGGTCCGGGCATTCCTGACTCGGCCATTCAGAGCACACTGCCAGGATTCGGCCTGCAACTTGTCTCAACCCTCACGGCCCAGCTCAATGGTACGGTAACCTTTGAGAGGGAAAAAGGAACAAAGGTAACACTGGAGTTTGAATATGAAACCGGGTAATAGTATATATTAATCAGATATTCAAACTATTCAAAATAGTCTTATAGAGTTTATCAGCAGCATAAAAATCTAAAACCACAGTAAAATTTACTATCAGAATCCTTGCTTTTTTCTTTCTCTTACACTATTCTTATTGCTATGAATGGAAAACAAACGGGAATCTTACACGTGCTTGCCGATCAGTCATTTACCGAAAAGGAACTGGTTATTAATCCGAATGACGGATTTGATCTGGGTTTGATGATGACAGAAACGACCGTTGAACTTTTATTTGCCTCCGTACCGGATCGGGATGAAGATCAGCACTCACCGCCTCTTACTGCCCGGCTGTTTCAGAAAAATGACTGCAAGCCGGGTACCATTGAACTAAGTATAAAATCCACTCGGAAATTAAACGGAAAAATGAACGTCCGTCTTTCTCTTGAGGAAAAGGAACACTTTCCCAGACTTCTCATTACCGCTGTCTGAATAGAT
>CAYSXD010000230.1:0-3837 GCA_964434925.1 uncultured Spirochaetaceae bacterium | reverse complement strand
TTAAACACAAATTATTCTGAAATATCTCTTTTTCCCTGCTTTAAGCAGAAGCTCACCGTCCTCTTCAAAAGAAGAATCGATAGAGACCTGTATGTCTGCTATTTTTTTCCCGTTTACAGACGCGCCACCCTGGATTACAAGCCGCCGTGCCTCACTCTTTGTGGAACAGAGATCCGTGCGGGCAAAAAGGTCCATGACATTTATTCCCTTCTCAAGTTCATTCTCTGCTATCTCAATAGACGGAATGGAGCTTTTATCCGTTATCCCGCTACCTGCTACTGAAAAAGCCGCATGGGCGGCCGCTTTAGCCTTCTCAGCCTCCTCTTCTCCATGAATGATCTTTGTCTGCTCATAGGCCAGAACCTCTTTGGCACGGTTTATCTCTTTATCCTTTAAGGCTCCCAACTCCTTTACTTCCTCAACCGAAAGAAAGGTAAAGAGCATAAGGAATTTCTCAACATCCGCGTCCGCTATATTTCTCCAATACTGAAAATATTCATACGGAGAAAACATATCCGGATCCAGAAAAACAGCCCCCTTCTCGGTCTTTCCCATCTTCTTGCCGTCAGCTCTTGTTACGAGGGGGAAGGTAAGGCCGTACACCTCGTTTCCTTCAACCCGGCGGGTAAGATCGACTCCGGCGACAATATTTCCCCACTGATCGTCCCCCCCTATCTGGAGTCTGCAGTCATGCTTCTGATTAAGAACAAGAAAATCGTAGGACTGAAGAAGCTGGTAATTAAACTCGATGAAGGAAAGGCCTGTTTCCATTCTCATTTTGTAGGTTTCAAAAGTGAGCATCCTGTTTACCGAAAAATGCCGGCCTATGTCCCGTAAGAATTCTATGTAGTTCAAATTTCCGAGCCAGTCATAGTTATTCAGCAGAAGAGCCTTCTCGTCGGAAAAATTGATTACTTTTCCAAGCTGTTTCTTTATTGAACCGGCATTTTCCTGTATCTGCTCTACTGTCTGGATCTTTCGCATCTCCGTCTTTCCCGAAGGGTCGCCGATTAAAGCAGTTCCGCCGCCGACGACGGCGAGAGGCCTGTGCCCCGCCCTCTGCAGGTGACCCATGGCAAAGAGGGGAACCATGTGCCCTACGTGGAGACTCTTACCAGTAGGATCAAATCCCGCATAGAAGCTTATTTTTTCCCTGTTCATCAGGTCGTTCAGTTTATCGTAATCGGTACACTGTTTAATAAATCCGCGCTCTTTTAAGACATCCAGTCCGTTTCCCATTATTTTCTCCTGTACTCCCTGGTGGCTTGTCGTATTGAAGAAGGTATATCATCAATAGAAACACGAATTTGTTCCATAGAATCACGAAACCTCAAGGTGACCGTTTTATCATCCTTCGTCTGATAATCAATGGTAATGCAGTAGGGAGTACCAATCTCATCCATTCTCCGGTAACGCCTTCCAATTGCTCCGGACTGATCATAAAAGGTGGAAAAATCCTCCCGTAAATTTTTCTCAATCTCCCTTGAAAGATCAGCAATTCCATCCTTTTTGACCAGAGGAAGGATCGCGACCATTACCGGGGCAACTGCCGGGTGAAAATGCATAACCGTCCGGACATCTCCCCCTTCCAGCATCTCCTCTTCATAGGCATCGGAAAGCACCATAAGAACGGAACGGGTCAACCCTGCTGAGGTTTCAATGACAAAGGGAATAAAACGCTCCCGAGTCTGATCATCAAGGTAGGTAAGATCCTTTCCGGAAGCCTCCGCGTGCCGGGAAAGATCAAAATCCGTCCGGGAATGGATACCTTCAAGCTCCTGCCACCCCATGGGAAACTCAAACTCAATATCAAAGGCATCCTTCGCGTAGTGGGCAAGTTCATCATTTCCATGGCGATGGAACCGGAGTTTATCCTTTCTAATTCCCAATGTATCATAATAACTAATCCGGGACTCTTTCCAGTATTCAAACCATCTGTCATCCTCACCCGGTTTAACAAAAAACTGCATCTCCATCTGCTCAAATTCCACCGTACGGAAAATAAAGTTCTTTGTCGTTATTTCGTTTCGAAAGGCCTTTCCCACCTGGGCAATACCAAAAGGAATTTTAACTCTGCTCGTTTGAATGACATTCTTAAAGTTGGTAAAAATACCCTGCGCTGTTTCCGGGCGAAGATAAATAATATTTGAATTATCTTCGGAAACAGGCCCCAGACGGGTCGAAAACATCAGATTAAACTGACGCGGTTCGGTAAAACTATCCCGTGTACCGCAGTTTGGACAGGGAGCATTAAGATCTATCTGATCAGACCGGAAACGTGCCTTACACTGCTTACAGTCCACCATGGGATCGGAAAAATTATCAACATGACCTGAAGCTTTCCAGACATCAGAGTGCATCATAATTGCCGCGTCCAGCCCTACGATATTGTCATGACGGCGTGTCATCTCCTTCCACCAGTAATTCCTGATATTATTTTTAAGTTCTACTCCCAGCGGTCCGTAATCCCATGCACCGGAAAGCCCGCCGTATATTTCACTGGACTGATAGACAAAGCCCCTCCTCTTACAAAGAGAAACCAGTTTTTCCATTGTTACCTCAGCCATTTATTACCTCACCGTTAAGTTTTTTTATTGCATATTCCACCCGTTGACGTGTTTTCTCACGTCCGAGAAGTTTCATTGAACCTATAATGGGGGGAGAAACGGTACTTCCCGTCACAGCAACCCTAAGGGGCATAAGAACTGCCCCCAGCTTCACCTCAAGCTTTTCTGCTATGTTCCGGAAAAGTTCTTCATTTTCCTCATCGTTTTTTTCGGCTATTGTATCAAGTAACGGATACACCGATTCCAGGATCTTTACCGTTTCTGCCTCGTCCAGTTTCTTTGGAATGAGCAGTTCTGCCGGATAATCGGTTCTATCCTTAAAAAGAAAGGTGGAAAGCATTGATATATCACTAAGAAAATGAAGCCGTTCCACCATTAACGGCATCATTGATACAATTATTTTTCTTTCTCCATCTTCCGGCGGGTCCGAAACAAGATTATCATTAATAAGATACGGTAATACCATCTCTGTTATCTCGTCCAGAGGCATTTTTCGAATGTACTGCCCGTTAAACCATTCAAGTTTCTTATAGTCAAAAACACCGGGGGCCTTGTTTATCTTTTCCAGTGAAAATAATTTTTCAAGATCCTCTTTTGTAAAAAATTCCCGTTTATCATCGTATGACCATCCGACAAGTGAGACGTAATTTATTATCGCTTCCGGTAAATATCCCTTTGTACGAAAATCAACAACACTGGTGGAGCCATGACGTTTCGAGAGCTTCTGACCGTCCTTACCCATGACCATTGGCAAATGGCAATAGACGGGTGGGTCCCAGCCGAAGGCCTCATACAAAAGAACATGCAGAGCCCCTGAAGGGATCCACTCCTGAGCCCGCAGAATATGGGAAATCTTCATAAAATGATCATCAATCACATTGGCAAGATGATAGGTTGGGAAACCATCTGATTTTAACAGAATTGGATCGGGTGAAATATCTTTATTTTTCCGTGTTACCTTACCTAGAAGCACATCATTAAAAAAAGTTTTTCCATCAAGAGGGACCTTAAACCGGATAACAGAAGGCGTACCCCTGCTGAGTTTCTCCGTGACTTCTTCTTCAGACAGATTTCTACAATGTCTATCGTAACCGTAAGATTTTTTTTCTTTTTTCTGTACTTCCCTCAAGTGATCAAGGCGTTCTGCCGTACAAAAGCAATGATACGCTTTCCCCTCTTCCACCAGCTGGAAGGCATATTTTCTGTAGAGTTCAAACCGCTCTGACTGAACATACGGCCCATAGGGTCCGCCTTTGTTCGGACCTTCATC
>CAYSXD010000229.1:0-3853 GCA_964434925.1 uncultured Spirochaetaceae bacterium | reverse complement strand
AAAGTGAAACATCTCCAGACAAAAATCAATTATGCATTCATCGTTATTATTTTCCTGATTTTTATAGCAAGTGTCTTTGTAGTTACAAACTATGCAGAACAGATAAAAAATCAAAATCTTATTAATATTCAAAATGAAATTGCTGAAAGAGTTTCTGAAGAAATTAGGACTATGCTCAATACTCCCCATATCATTAATGGGTATAATGATGCATTTTTACAGCTTAACGGTATGTCAGATGATTCTTTAAGAATGCTCCAAAAACTGTTTGTTAAAGAACTTGCGCTATACCCGACAGCAAATATTATTGGTGTCGGCCTTCAAAACGGAGAATACAGGGAAGCTCAGCGGCTAAAAGACGGCTCTATATGTGTTGGGGAGAGGGGGATTCATACTGAAGGATCTCTCAATTTATGGGAAATAGACAATACTATGGCAAAAACAGAATTAGTACAGAAAATTAAGGGATACCAGACCTCAAAACAACCATGGTACCGCTCTGCAGTTGCAAAGGGGAGCACCACCTGGACCAATGATTGCTTTTACTCATTAAATCATCAGTCTGCTCTATCGGAAAACCAGCCTTTTTACACTACAGGAGGGAGTTTACGGGGTGTACTCACCATGAGTATCTCCTTACATGGGTTAAGCGTTTTTCTTTCCCGCATAAAGATAAGCCCGCATAGTAAAATTATCATAACCGAACCCTCGGGCCCCCTTGTTGCAGCCTCTGACAGTCAGCCGCTTATAATAAATGAGGGAAAACGAATCAACGGGACAGAAGTCCAAGACAGAATTACACATACGACAGTGAAAGAATATATTAAAAAGGGACCCGGTTTATTTCGTTTACATCCCGATAACCAGTGGATAAGAGTAAAATCCCTTCCTTTCAAAGGGCCGCATAATCTTAAATGGGATATCATTATTATTTCACCTGAAGCGGATTTTATCGGAGATTTTAACAAACTTGCTGATCGTACTTATCTCATACTTATTATCCTGTTATTTTCCAGTCTCTTTACCGCTTACCTCATCAGTAAAAAAATAGCCAGCCCTATTAAACAGTTGTCAGAATACATCTCCGCTATTTCATTTGATTCGATACCTAAGTGGGACGTGAGAATTCCTCCCGGCATTAAAGCAGTTTCCATGGAACTCGAGTCCCTTTCATCCAATTTCACCTTCATGATGCGGCGTTTACAATCCACTTTCAGTGATGTAGAGAAAAGCAGAAAAGAATATAAAAACCTTGTAGAAAATATCAACAGTATTATTATGAAGATAACTCCGGACGGAACAATTACCTACTGCAATTCTTTCGGATTATCATTCTATGGATATACGGAAAATGAGCTAATAGGAAACTATGTACAGGATACTGTTCTGAACACTGGTGATTCCAGACATAAAAATGTACTCGAAAAAATCTTCGCACGTGATAAGGAATACTGGAATGGTGCAAATGTAAATATTACGAAGAGCGGTAGAAAAGTCTGGATCCTCTGGTCCAACAGACTCAATACAAACAATGAAGGAACAAAAAAAGAATTATTTTCCATTGGCCAGGATATCACAGCAAGAAAGGAAGCCGAATTCAAACTCGAACATTCATTGGAAGAAAAAAGTATACTGTTAAGGGAAGTCCATCACCGGGTAAAAAACAATCTTCAGATTATTATATCCCTTATCAATCTCCAGCTCAACGATGTCAATGATGAAGCAATCACAAAACCTCTCCGGATTATCAAAACACGTATACATTCCATGTCTTTGGTCCATGAGCTGCTCTATTCATCAACCTCGTTCTCCGCGATAAATTTGGATGACTACATAAGGATACTTGCGCAGGATATTCTTCAGACATTCAATAGTAATAATAAATACATTGATTTAAAGATTTTATCTGACGGTGTATTACTTGGTATTGACCAGGCTATTACCCTTGGTTTGATCGTAAACGAACTGATAAGCAACGCGGTAAAATACGCTTTTCCTGATAGAAGCGATGGAAGAATCACTATTGAACTCACCAACCTTCCCCATTCAAAGGTGCGAGTTACCGTGAGTGATAACGGAATTGGATTTTCCATTTCCGACCAGGTAAAAAGCGGTCTGGGGACTCTCCTGATAGATGCGCTCACCGATCAGTTAGAGGCATCCCTTGAGAGAAAGGAACAGGGAGGAACAGTAATCCAATTAATCTTTCAAAAGAAATAACGGCACACTTAAAATCTCGTTTTTTCAGAGAAATCATTAACTTTTTTGCATATGTAAAGTTTCATAACAATAATCCCTGACAGCATTCTCAGGAAAACCAGGAGTTGATTTTTCTTTCTATTTCCGGTCTGTAACTCTTATGATAAAACTCATTGGTATTTTTATCATACAGATAATCTTTTGAGAGGTAATCACTTTCTTTTGTAATCTTCTCCAGGGCATCCATAATATAATTAAATTCTTTATCCGTCATAACAGGATGAAGGGATATTCGCACCCAACCCGGTTTTTCCGACAGATCATGTTCAACAATAACCTTTTGCGAAAGATAGGCGGATTTTTTTCTGTCCACATGAAGCAGAAAATGACCGTAGGTTCCCGCACATGAGCACCCCCCACGGACCTGGATACCAAAATAATCATTTAGCAGCCGGACAATCATACTGTGGTGTATCTTCTCATGATAGAAAGATACAACGCCGATCTTTTCCGTTTGCTCCTGGTCACCGGCTAAAATACGAATACCTTTCATTTTCTTAAGCCGTGCGTACGCATTTGTTAAAAGTTCTTTTTCCCTCCGCTTAATATTTTCACAACCCATATCTTCTTTCAACTTAACCGCCATTGCCGCTTTAATTGACTGAAGAAACCCCGGAGTACCCCCATCCTCTCTTGCTTCGATATCGGTAATGTAGTTGTGTCTGCTCCATCTGTTTGTCCAGATAACGGTACCACCGCCGGGGTTATCTGGGACCCTGTTATGATAGAGCTCTGAATTAAAAATCACCACTCCCGGACTTCCCGGCCCTCCAAGAAATTTATGGGGAGAAAAGAAAATCCCGTCGAGATAGGCTGATGGTCTTCCTTCCGGATGCATATCTATGGGTACATAGGGCGCAGATGCTGCAAAATCAACAAAGCAGATGCCTCCTGCCTGATGCATTATTTCAGCCAGTTCATGATATGGAGGAATTATTCCGGTTACATTTGAAGCAGCAGAGAAAGAACCTATTTTTAGTTTCCGGGTTTTATAAATCTCAAGCAATTTTCGAAGATTGTCGGGGCTTACAAGCAGGTTCTCATCCGGTTCTATAACAACAACATCTGCTACTGTTTCAAGCCAGGTGGTGTGATTTGAATGGTGCTCCATATGGGTAACAAAGACAATTGGGCGATCAGCATCTTCCACCTGGTTTAATTTCCTACCGGGGATACCTTCCGAAAGATATCCCTGCCTCATTGTTTCCGGTACCCGAAGCTGCATAATCCGCTGCAGTTTATTTATGACAGCAGTCATCCCGAATCCGGCAGTAATGATGATATCCTCCGGGCCGGCATTTACATGTTTCTTTATTATTTCATGTGCTTTATGGTAGGCATGGGTTATTATCATTCCAGTTTCGCTGGATTCCGAATGAGTATTAGCAACAAAAGGACCTACTTTATGGAGGAGTTTATCTTCGATAGGACCATACAGTCTGCCGCTGGCAATCCAGTCCGCATAGATTATTTTTTTTATTCCATAAGGAGATTTGAACTGTGCGTCAATTCCCACGATATTATTCCGATATGTGCTAAAATAGTGTTCCAATTCATTCATCAAGATCCTCCTGCAGCGAGTTATAATAACCCG
>CAYSXD010000228.1:0-3862 GCA_964434925.1 uncultured Spirochaetaceae bacterium | reverse complement strand
CTTATTGTATCTTTTTCCAGTTGTATCGAATGTGTTACTGTTTCAAGTGCTTCTTTGTATCTACCCTCAAAGTAGAGATACTCAGCATAGAAGAAACTTCCCTCCGGGAAATCATGGTAATATGTTAAAATTCTATTCCCTTCACTATAGTTTCCTCCATAAACCATTGCCCTGGCAATCCAGGTATATATTGCTGCTTCGCTCCCTCTAAAATGATAAAGCTCCGCAAGAGTTAAACAATCTATAAAAATATCTGAAGCCTTATTATATTTTCCCAGATCAAAATAGATTCTACCTTTTAAAAAAAGAGAAAGAATTTGCCATCTCCGCATACCGTATACTTCAGCCAGTTCTATACCTTTTTTAATAAGCCGGGAACTTTCTGACACATTTCCGTAAATATAGTAGGTTACGGACTCAAAATAATAAATTTCAACAAGCAGCTCCTGATTACCGGGATCATCTAAAAGCTCCCGGGCTATTCTTAAGTAGTCTTTTGCCTCTTCAAGTCGCTGCATTCCCAGCATTATTTTACCAAGAAGAGTATTTATCTCACTTTCTATAGATGGATAATCTCCTTTTTGAACAAGCAGCAGAGCTTCCTTTGCCGGTTCCAGTGCTTTCTGATACCTATATCCTCCGTAAAAATATTCAGCAAAAATTATGTAACGTTCCCTTTCGGTATTATCATCACTATACTCTCCGGCAGAGAGAATAGTATGAAAGAAATCTTCAGCAAGCTGTAACCTTGAGTCAAACAACGCCGCTTCCAGAAAGAGCTTATTATACGTGAAAGTCCATTTCTTTTTATCCCTCGAAAGATTTTCGATCAACTTGAAACTTTCTTTTATTATCCTTATCGCTTGTTCAGTCTTTCTCTGTTGAATAAGAACCCGTACTGTTTTTAAACGAAAAGCAAGTTCCCGTTCATGATCCCCTGTTTTTCTGAAACTATCAGCCAGATTCATAAATAATTGGGGATTGTCATCCTTACTGGCAAAATATAACGCGGAAACCTTAAAAAAAAGTTCATCATCTGCGCTATGGTTCTTTTTCAATGTATCTAAAAGATCGGGAAAAACCGGCATGTAGCGCTCAGGGTAAAAGAATCCATAGGCAAAAAGAACCTTAAAAGCTCTTGAATATTTAATTTTATCCGGATTCTCATTAGTAAGAAGTCCTATCATTTCCAGTGGCTTAAACATATCGGGAAAAATGGTAGAAAGGTAAAGAATCCTTCGTGTATAACTTTCAAAATCATCAATAAGATGGAGAGAAGCATTAATACCTTGGAAGTGTACCCCTTTTTGTTGCTCCCAGAGGAAGGTATGGTACTTTGCAACAGGCGATTCTACATTTTTAGCATTCTCCTCATTTTTCTCCCATTCTTTATAGTCCCATTTTACCGCCGGAAAATTCCGGAAACAAGCGGGAATATCAGAATTGTTAGAAAAAAGGAACGGTATTATATCCAGTTCCCCGGCACACTCCTCCAGAATATCAGCGGTTATCTCAAGGGACTGCTCTCCAAAATTGTCAATTTCAACAAGAAATACAATAACAGGAAGGTTCTGCTTTTTCAAAAACCTGCTGTATGCCGATAAATAGAGCTTAAAGATCAGGATAGCATCTTCTTCATAGAGAGGCATATCACGAAAAGTTAATAAATTTGAAAGCTGCTCCCAAACTCTACCTTCAGTTATCGTAAGATAAGCGGATAATTCTTTAAGAAATTTCTTATTGAGGCAGTGGACCAATGAGGAAATATACGTAAAATCATTTTTTTCAGGGTATAAAATGAGCCAGGGAATATTTTCAGCTCTCCCCTCTATTTTTTTCGCGATACTATAGCTCAGGAAAGAAAGCCCGGGGATTCCGTAACCATGGCAGAAAAACAACCCTTTTTTCTGAGCGTTAAGCAGCGGCTGAAATGCATCAAGAATTATATCCATACCTTCGGTTTGTGAGAGATAGGAAACAATACCTTCATCATCCTGAATTTGCACCCGGTCAGGAGAGACCATTTTGTAAATTTCTCCAATATTAATAAATTCTGCCATAGATTTAAAAAGGTCAATAGCTTCACTACTCACACAGAGTGATTCATGGTCTGTTATCTGGTAAATTCTTTTTATTACACTTTTTTGTTGCAGTTTGGAAAGAACACCCTTAAACTGATCGATAAAAATCGTAAAATCTCTTAAATCTTCACTGATTGAACGCAGGTATTCCCATACCTCCTGAACACTGGTAAAAAGTTTTTTTAAATCCTGAAGCCCCGGTGTATAACTGTAGGAAAAGATAGAACCGGAATTGCTCTTTCCTATACAGTTATTATTTTTGAGAATCCTATCAAGTTCAGCTGCAAGATTATCCGTAAAAACAGAGTCAATCTTCTTCAGTGAATTAAATCCAACTATTTCAATTTGTACATATATCATAGGTACTCGCTATAAATCCAATTCGGGGGGAGGCGCTCCACCCTCCCAGAGACGATCATCGGCCTCAGTAAATGACCGCCCGTAAACATATTCAAAAAGAAACCTGAAATCTTCAGGCTCTATTTCCAAAAACTGAATACCATAGAAAAATTGATTCTTATAGGTATATTTGCGCATTACTCTCGATAAAATTTGCAATTTCCGGGGTCCTACTTTCAATGTCAGTTGAACATCACCGTACAGTCCCAATAATTCTGAAAGTTTTTTCTCGGAATGTGTAAACAGTAAACCGGAAGCACTAATATCAATAATTTCGGGATTAAAAAGACTCTCCTGTTCCTTTTTTTCCGCAAAATATCCCTGAGAATCAAGAACATAAGCTAAAATCCTTGAAAATTCTTTACAGAAAGTCACATCTTTTTCAGTAAAAACCACAAGACGGTTTTTTTTATTTGCAAGATGAATATAACCGACAACATATTCATGATAGACTATAGGACAGTATATTTCCGAATTTATCCCTTCCCTGTACTTCTCCCGTATAGCCGAGTCAACCTGCCGCAGATTTTTTCCGAGATACACCCGCTCGGTACCATCTCTGTTGAGAAAGAGTTCCGAGGTAATAATAACTGACGAAAGCTTACTTTTCTTTTCAGGAAGCTTTCCCCCTGCAGTGTCAGGGAGATAGAGACATTTACCCGTTTCCGTAATAATTTTTTCTTCGAAAGTTTCCGGCTTGTTTGATCTGAACATAACAATACTGTTCTCTGATGCAAAAAGAGCAGCTTTTTTTTTAAAATCCGTTACGAGTGTCTGGATATCCGCGAAATCAAATTCTTCAGAAAAAAGAGAAGAATCAAAAGATTCGTATTCCTGGGTTTGAGGGAAATCAAGAATAATTTTTGCATTCTTTAATGTAAATGTTAAGTGTACGTCACCTGCAGGATCTACTCTCACATATTTTCTTTTTAGATTTTTATAAATACCTCCGGCAGGTATCAGTATTAAAGGATTCCCTTCCTTCACTATTTTAGCTTCAAAGGTCATTGTACTGCTGTAAAAAGAAAAAAAGAAAGTTACCGTTTCCCCGGCTTTCAGGCTGGAAATATGGTTATCTTTACTGCTGAAGACAAGTTCTTTTTCACTCACCGAAAGGAGCACTCCCTCCAGATACACTTTCCGTACCTGAAGCTCCAGGGAAATATTTTTCTCTACAAGATTATTAAGAATAAATTCCTGCTCAATTCGCCCTATGGTGGTACCCATTACACGCTACCTCACTCGTATTCCAACCTGACATTCATATATGATTCAGGTTCAAATTTTGTATTATCAGTGACATATTTTTCCTTCAGAAGATCAAAGTCCAGAGATATATCACTGATATACCACACCCCTGTTACTATTTCCGCCATAATTCT
>CAYSXD010000227.1:0-3875 GCA_964434925.1 uncultured Spirochaetaceae bacterium | reverse complement strand
TATGGATCCTCTCATTAACGCAGGTGTCAATATCTATTTTTATGAAAAGGGATTTCTTCACTCGAAAATGGTAATTGCAGATGCTAAAATGGCTACTGTAGGAACGTGTAATATGGATATTCGAAGTTTTCATCTGGATTATGAAATCAATGTAGTATATTATGACAAGGCTGTTACTCATCGACTAAAAGAACAATTTTTTAAGGATATGGAGCAGTGCAGGCGGTTAACTGAGAAGGATTTGAGAAAACAGAGTATGTTTTTCAGGTTGAGGAATTCTCTTTTCAGGATCATTGCCCCAATACTTTAACACAAAAGAGATTATCCGTATGAAAAAATTATGTATTATTCTGTTCCTTTTCTCATCTTTATCTGCATTTGCTGCTACAAAACATTTCACTGCTCTTGAGATGGTAACTTCTCAGAGCGGGATTCTGTATTGTGCTACTGTGGAAAGAGGGCTTCTCTCCACCCCGGATAACGGTCAGACTTGGGTGCCCCTAAATAATGGGTTACCGGAAAAAAAAGTTTACCCCTTTACAGGTGTTGAATACCGGCCCATAACTTCTGTTTATATTGATCCGGTAGATTCCCAGCGTATCGCGGCAGCTGTACCCTCTTCGGTCTATATATCGGAAAATGGTGGCAACAGTTGGGAAAAGATACCATTACACGGAGTTGTAAAAAAGACGAACTATATAACGGCAGTTGCTCTTTCTGCTGTAGAGAAAGATAAAATTTTTATTGGTACTTCATTTAATGGAATCTTTGAATCTCCGGACAGAGGGAAAACATGGGGGAGATTCCATATTTCCCAGACACCTTTTTATCGTGGAGCTCATTTTTATGAGGAAATCACAGCACTGGCTTTTAGTAAAGATGATTCTCTTTGTGCTGTAGCCAATGGGCTTGAGAATACTCTTTACCTGAGTAGTGATAATAAAAAGTTCCACCCTCTCAAAGTGCCTGATCTCGGATCCGAACAAATACGCTCCCTGAAATGGGAGGACCGAACGCTCAGTTTTTATACTCTTAAGCACGTCTATCACTATACGGAAAACGGATGGGTTTCCAGCCCTCTTCCTTTTAAGGCGGCAGATGATCAAAGTAAAGCCGAAAGGCTCCGAAGAAAAATTGCCGATAATAAAACAGGTTTATACGTAAATTCTTTCCATGCTTCC
The DNA here is from genome assembly GCA_964434925.1 of uncultured Spirochaetaceae bacterium. Taxonomy (GTDB): domain Bacteria; phylum Spirochaetota; class Spirochaetia; order B11-G9; family B11-G9; genus S145-15. The sequence continues at coordinate 2,694 of CAYSXD010000227.1, read as the reverse complement.
GGCGAGGCTCTCGATAAATTAATAAACGTGATAAAAGCAAATGGATTTAACTCCATGGTGGTTGATATGAAAGATGATGAGGGTAAGATTACGTACAACACATCGTTGGATCTTCCCCGTGAATTACAAGCTGTGAGAGTGCGTTTTAATATAAGGGAACTCATTAAAAAAGCACATACTGCCGGTATCTATCTTATTGGAAGAATTGTAACTTTTCAGGATCCTATGCTCTATCGCTATAAAAATAACAGCTATGCACTCTGGGATAGAAAAAACAATAAACCCTGGGGGAATCTTGTTAAACGTATCGATGAAAAAACAGGAAAAGATATTTTTATTCAAACGGAATTCTGGGTTGATCCTTTTTCGCCTTTTGTACAGGATTATAATATTTCAATAGCGCTGGAGCTTCAGAATCTTGGTGTTGATGAAGTTCAGTATGATTATATCCGATTTCCTTCCGATGGAGATATAAACCGTATTCTTTTCAGAGATCGCCTCCCTGGAATGAACAGGATCGACGCTCTGGAATCGTTTGCCCGTCGGGTACGTGAAAAATTAACCATACCGGTGGGTATGGATTTATATGGATTTAATTCCTGGTATCGAATGGGAAACTGGATTGGCCAGGATATTGGAATGTTCTCCCGATATGTGGATGTCATTTCACCAATGTTTTATCCTTCTCATTTCCCCAAAGGTTTTATGGAAGATCCCGATTATCTTAATTGGGCGGAAATGCTTTACCGGACAGGGACGGAGCATGCTCGTAAAATCACCGGTAATCGGGTGGTCATCCGGCCTTATGTTCAGGCCTTTCTCATGGGTAAGGAATTGGATATGGAGAAGAATCAGTATACCAGTTATTTGAAACGGGAATTGAAAGGAGCCAGAGAAGGGGGAGCCGGAGGCTTTACCCTATGGAATAACTCGAACCGGTATTATATGCTGGATACTTTTAAGAAATAGTGATGTATGGGGAAGGGTTCAAAAAATAAGAGCTTTTCCGTTTGTGAAGTAAAAATGAAGGGGCTGTCCGTCCTTTATTGTCCATTTTACACCAAAGCAGTATCTGATTGAGATTCTTTCCGGGTATAGTAAATTTAATAGTGCGCTTATAGTCGATATTAATGCAAGTAATTATTATTAACAAAAAATATCTCCAATATATCACATATCTGTCCTTTTTAGCTCTAGACTTAAACCTAATATCCTTCTTATTATTGGCTTAAAGTAGTGTGCATCACTGGGAGGAAATGTGCTTACCAAACATAAAATATCTATCAAAAACGAGATCTTAAAATGCTTTCTTGTTGTCCTCGCATCAGTATTATTAGCGTATATCCTCACCTCACTATTTACTATTCCCTTTACTTCAATGGTTGCGCTAAGGGCTTTCTTAATACCACTCTTTATTCTGCCATTTTTTATTATTCCCAATTACAAACAGAAAAAGAAAATTATCGAGACCAACTTGTTACTGAAAGAAATGGTTGACGAAAAGGATCGGCTTATACATGAGGTTCACCATAGAGTAAAGAATAATTTATCCATCGTTCTCAGCCTGCTCCATCTCCAGGAGCAAAAGACCCTTTATAAAATCAATCCCGAATACTCCCGGTTGAATTTTGAGAGAAGAATACAAACGATGTCTTTGGTGTATGATCACATCCTCAAGTCAGCAAACCTGGCTACGGTGAATTTAAAAGATTTCCTTCTTGATCAAAGGGATTCCATCATTGATTTTGTTAAGAACCCTTATATACAAATTAAGCTTGATACCGAACCGAATAACCTTACTGTCAGCCTTGCAAATGCCATACCTGTGGGTTTAATTATCAGTGAAATATGTATGAATTCCTTTCAGCATGCTTTCCCAGGTAAAAATGAAGGAAAAATAATAATCAAAGCAATGAGTCTGGGATCATCAACAAGCCTGACTATTGAAGATAACGGAATTGGTATATCACATGAATTCATTTCAAACTCTCAGGATACTATAGGACTGAATCTTGTTGCCGCTCTGGTGGATCAGGTAGGAGGAAATTATAAAATAAAAAATAAAAGCGGTACCGTCTTTAACCTCGTTTATACTAACTGAAACATAGTATTTCCCGGGTTACCGGAGTTTGGATAATTTTTACCATATGCCATATATAATATACGGAGGATCAGTTGGACTATACTATGAAAATTTCAGAAGAAGAGAACCTGGTTATTGTTTCACCCAGAGGGAGCTATTCTTATAAAGAAGTAATTGCACTTATCGATCTGGTTATTCATGATCCCCTGTTTAAGTCGACGCTCAATTTCATTATTGATATCAGGAAAATTGACTACACTCCTGTGGTAAGTGAAATCTATGTAATATCCCGATACTTTATTGATTCCAAAAAATATTTCAAAGGGAAAACAGCAATCATTACCCGTGGAGAAGTACTTTACAGTATGTTTAAACTGGCCACTCTGTTTGTAAAAAAAGAAGGTCTCAAAAGTAATATTTTCAAGACCAGGGATGATGCGCTGCAATGGATCAATAGTTCTTCTCCAGATAAAAACCCCGTATAAAAATCACCTGTATTATAGATCCGTCCCTGTTCTTCCCCTGTTTTTCGAACTGCCGGGGATTTTTCAGGGGACTTCTTTTGTTATTGCTAAAGGCCACTTTCATCATTATAATAGAGGGTATGAATC
>CAYSXD010000226.1:0-3876 GCA_964434925.1 uncultured Spirochaetaceae bacterium | reverse complement strand
TAACTGTGAGGCATGGTTTGAAGCAGCTTCCTGCAGGAACTGGCAGAGAGATTGAATGGTAAGACGATTATAAAGGTCCACTTCATACGTATGCACTTTAAACTGTTCATGATACTTTTCCACAGGCATAATATTACCCAATTTCGTATCCATCAGGATTATTACTCTGCCAGCGCCAGGTATCTTCACACATTTTCTCTATACCTCGCTGTGCTTTCCATCCGAGCTCCCTTTCTGCTTTTGCCGGAAGTGCCCAGCATTCGGCGATATCTCCCGGTCTGCGGGAAGTGATTTTATAGGATACTGTTTTCCCGCTTGCTTTTTCGAATGCTTTTATCATTTCCAGAACGCTGTATCCATGACCGGTGCCAAGGTTATAAATTGAAAGACCGGAATTATCGTTAATTTTTTTTAAAGCTTTGACGTGGCCTTCCGCCAGATCGACGACGTGTATGTAGTCTCTCACTCCTGTACCGTCTTTGGTTGGGTAATCATTGCCGAAAACCGAGAGATACTCCCGTTTTCCCACGGCAACCTGGCTTATGTAGGGCATAAGGTTATTTGGTGCTCCTGCCGGATCTTCTCCTATTGTGCCGCTTTTATAAGCTCCTACCGGATTGAAGTAGCGTAGAATAACAACATTCCACTCTTTATCTGCCGTATAAAGATCTTTTAGAATATCCTCCATCATTAGCTTTGTCCGTCCATAGGGGTTTGTTGCACTTAAGGGAAATGTTTCGTCAATTGGGACACTGGCTGGATCACCATACACGGTTGCCGATGAGGAGAAAACTATATTCTTTACGTTGTACTTTTTCATTGTTTCAAGGAGTGTTATTGTTCCCGCAATATTATTGTGGTAATATTTCAGCGGCCGGGAAACAGATTCTCCAACTGCCTTAAAGGCGGCAAAGTGAATAACTCCGTCAATTGCATTCTCCTGAAATACCGTTTCCAGTTCGGGTTTATTCAGAATATTTTCTTTATAAAATCTAACCCTATTTCCCGTTATTCGCTCAACACGATTAAGTGCTTCCCTGCTGCTGTTACTTAAGTTATCAATGATAATAACGGTATGGCCTGATTTCTGGAGTGCGATACTTGTGTGACTCCCGATATATCCGGCACCTCCGGTTAACAAAATGTTCATAGTTACCTTCCTTGTATGACAGAGCATAAAAACTTTCGGGAAGTGGTTTCTGTTAAAATCCACTTACTAAAAATCAGTATACGGAAATAATCAGCGGGAATCAACGCCGAGGGAGTGATGAACCTCCTGCGTCAGGCCGGAAAAAACTCTTTTTTCCGGGTAACATCGGTTTTTATTGCTTCAAGGGTATCAGTGAGAACGGAAATAACGTTTTCCCGAATATTTCCCGCAACAGCAAGGTACATAACATCTTCCCCCGGATAGAGCCGTTTGTTTTCGATAATATATACAAGTATTTCAACAATACCTTCCCTCTGTTTTTGCTCATGAAGGAGTTTTTTGAGTTTTTCATGGTTCACATAAATTTCCAGTGCGGAAACAGGTTCTCCCGTCCGGGAAGAATTACGCACCGTACCATTATGGTACAGGACCATCCCCGCATCCGTATAGCGGGGATGGGCTTTCATCTTTTCTATCAAGTCATTCAGAGTCATTGGTTTTGAACCGTGTGTATAAATAACGTTTTATTGTTTTTTTCGGAGTTTTTTCGAAAGGCTGTTCTTCCTGCCGGATTTTAGCAACCCTGGAAAATGAATTCAGCTGTTTATTTACTTTACCAAGGAGCTCTTTTGTATAATCACTAAAAACTTCAGACGCAAAACGTGCTCCGTCTTTGAGCGATTCAAAGGATGCAGTGAGGGATTCTTTATCAAGATGAACGAGTGCAACAATTTTACCTTCGTCCTGGAATACAATTGAGTCCTCAACAAAATCAAAATTATTGATTATTGATTCGATGGCTTCAGGGTAAATATTTTCCCCACTTGCTCCAAGAATCATTGTTTTTACCCTTCCTTTTATAGACAGATACCCTTTTTTGTCAACAATTCCAAGATCACCGGTATGAAACCAACCTTCATTGTCAATAACCTCTGCAGTTTTTTCCGGTTCCCTGTAGTATCCCTGCATAACATTCGGACCTCTGTAAAGAATTTCACCCTCGCCTGTTCCCTCATTCGGGTTTGCAATTCTAATCTCGCCTCCCGGTATAACAGGCCCTGTCGCACGGAACCGTGCTTTTGGAGCATTCGTTCCTGCAATAAGGGGAGCTGTTTCCGTAAGGCCGTATCCAATGGCATAAGGAAAACGGGCTTCTTTCAGGAATAATTCAACATCTTCGGCCAGTGCTGCGCCGCCGATCCCGAAAAAGTAGAGCTTCCCGCCGAATGTTTTCATGAGTTTTTTACCTGCCATCAGGGCAATAAAATGATGAGTAGGTTTAAAATGGTAGAGCATTCTGAGTACCGGCTTCCTCTCAATTGTTGGTAGAAGCGTCTGGCGTACTATTTTTTCAATCAGGAGAGGAACAGAGAGCATTATACCGGGTTGGACCTTTCTAAGTGCCGGTAACAGTATGCTGGCTGAAGGGGGCTTTTGCATGTAATATATTGTTGCGCCATTATAGAATGGGACAAGGAACCCAATGGTACATTCATAACTGTGAGAGAGTGGGAGAATTGACAGCAAATGGTCACCCTGCTTTATCCCGGGAATAGTGCTTGAGGATACAACATTGGAGATAATATTTTTATGACTGAGCATTACTCCTTTTGAATGGCCGGTTGTTCCGGCAGTATAGATTATTACCGCTGTATCATCCTCTTTACAGGCGTAGGGTGAATATGATTCTTTCTGTTCTGGTAATGGAGTAAGTGATTCCTTAAAACTCTGCTTTACTGTTCCGGGTGGTATATGGTCAAAACTGTTTATACATATAAATGTTCTGCCGTCTTTGATATTAAGGTTTTGAACTTTCTCATACAGTTTTTCGGAAACAAACACAACCTTCGAGTCGGAATGATCTAAAATATTGTGTACTTCCTGAGGATGAAAATCGGGAAGAATCGGAACAATCACGGTTCCTGATAAACTGATTCCAAAGTAGGCAATACCCCAATTTGGCATATTTTCAGAAAAAATAGCAACTTTGTCGCCCGGTTGTATCCCTCCGGAGATAAGAAAGGAAGCAACGCTAAGGGCCTCTGAATATATATCCCCATAGGTAACGGGGGTTCCCTCCAGAAAGGAAAGTGCCGATGAATCATGGAAATTTCTGTTTCCGTAAAACAAAAGTTCCGGAAGGGTAAGTTTGTTTAATACTTCCATTTTGTTCTCCTTTTCTGTAATATAAAGAGATACAATAAAAAGGTAAAGTGGAGATTTGCATTTACCTGTGTTACAATTTTAACGAATGGAGGAATGATGGCAGAAAAATATGATACTCCGGTAGATTTGGGCGGTGGTGTCCACTGGATTGGTTATACGGAAACTGATTCAGTGTTCAGAACAAACGCGTATATCATTGAATCCGGTGATGAGGCAGTGCTCATTGATGCCGGATCAGCTGTTTACTTTGATTCGATGTCACAGCAAATTGAAAAGATTATTGATATACAGAAAATAAATTATTTCATTCAACATCATCAGGACCCTGATCTCTGTGCAAGCCTTCCTCTGTGGGAAAAAAAAATCGGGTCCAGGAAAATACTGGCTCACACAAAGGCAAATATATTGATATGGCATTATGGTGTTTCTTCAGAGATGATAAATGTGGATGATGTGGGTTGGGAATTGAAACTTTCCGACAGGACCCTGAAATTTATCTTTATGCCGTACATGCATTCGCCAGGTGAGATCATGACGTATGACCCGAAAACGAAAATACT
>CAYSXD010000225.1:1555-3877 GCA_964434925.1 uncultured Spirochaetaceae bacterium | reverse complement strand
TCCTGTCTTAACTTCATTGCAGTTGTCATAGTTATCTCGCCTCCTTCCGGTGATATAGAGTTTAAACATTTTTCAATGTAATCTTTGTCTATTTCAGTAGCACTCATTATGTAGAATAAAAAAGTTATCACCACACTGCGCTTTTCTGTACCAAACAAATCTTTTATAAGAAAAAAGATATCCTGCATCTGTTCTTTCAGGTAGTTTTCATCCTTCATATGCTTAAGGAGCAGTGCCATGACTTTATTTATATTACTTTTGAATTTCTCATTAATAATCACTGAGTCGGAAACCTTATTTAAATCTGTAAGTAGATATTTAAAATCAGGTATAAATTCCTTCAGGATCTCGTCAACGCCTTTAAAATACTTAAATAATGGTTTTACTACCCACTTTTCTTTGCCATGATAAAAAATTACAGGGACAACAAGGGAAGGTTCTTCCCTGTTCTTTTCTGCATAGTCCCAAATATTCAAGATATATCTTAGTAATTGTAGATACTCATTTTTAGGCTTAAAGCTTTTATGTTCAAAAAGAATGCTTATTTTAATTCTTACATTACCCTTATACTCACAGTTGTAAACTATATCAGAATAATATTCCTGGAGGTTTTCATCGATATAACTGTTGTTATCATTCTCTAAAGTATCAAGATCAAGTTTCTCCAGTAATTCTACAGGAAAAGTTGATTCTATGAGATCGCGGCAGTTTTCTTTTACTTTTTCAATTTCCTTAAACAATTTGTCATGGGGATTTGTTATCTCACTCATATTTTAAATATACTGTAAAGCGCTGTGCTTTACAATCACTCAGCGCAACGCGCAAAATTGTAACTGTGCTGAGTTTGCCAAATCGTCAGCTATAGATCGTGTGATTTTTAAATCGAACGGTATAAATAACAACAGGTATTATAATGTAATAACCCGGAGAAAATTATGGCAATACCAAAAGAAACGGAAAAACAATACTTTACCTATGCAGAGTACAAACACTGGCCCGATGAAGAGCGATACTTTTTTCGGTGTAACTAACGTTTACCGGCCTTAAAACCCTCAACAACGACCAGCACAAAAACAAGCTAAATTTACAAACATCTCAAAAGCCAATTCTGCCAAATAGGTTGATAAAGCAGCATTTTTCTATTTCCCAATCTTTTCCTTTAACTCAAGCAATTTTTCCTCAGAAATGTTAGTCATTCTGGAAATAAAAGAAATTTCAGCATCTTCTTTGAGCATTCTTACTGCAGTTACTTCAATTCCTTTATCAATACCCCTTTCGATTCCCTGCTCGATTCCCTGCTCACGGGCATAGGCAATATTGCTGACTTCATCTTTTATGCGCTTTTCTCTTGCCTCATATATCTCAAGCATTTCATCATTGGATGTAAACTTTTTATAGGACTCATGTGCACGCTCCATTACACTGTCATTTTTTATTAATACCTGCATCTCTTCCTCCTCACTCAAAAGGCCCTCTTTCTTAAAAAAATAAGCCCATTTCTCAAGCCGATTTTTGAACGTTTTTCTATTTCCTCCATCCATTTTCGGCAGCTCAAAAAAATGTATTTGCAAGTCTTCGCTTAGAACATACTCAGGATTATCTTTCTCGGCAGCCAAAAAACAGCTATGTGCCTTTTTTATATCATCAAAAATTATAAAATCAAGTATATTTATACATATCACAGGCATCAATTTTGTGTAGTATTCACTTTCTTTAAGTTGACTATGGTAATTTTTTGCCCAGTAATAGAGTGATCGTTTTACAAAAGAAGCATTTCCTATTACCTGTATTTCTACGTCAAATACTCTTCCTGCTTTGTCTTCGGCTTTTATATCCAGAATACTTTCTTTACTATCCAATCCTTCTTTTAAGTTAAAAGGATTAAGTATTATAAGATCTGCCACTGGCTCAAATTCAGAATCCAGAAGAATAGTGTTTATAAAATCGATAAGAATTGGCTTATTCTCCTCAAGACCCAGCAGAAAGCGAACAAACATATCGGATGTCGGATTTACTATCCTTTTCATATATTTATGTTACTAGATATTAAACCTCAAGGCAAGTAAAAAAGGCGGGAGGCGGGAGGCGGGAGAAAGCATACAAAGATCATTTTACCTATTTTGAATACAAAAACCGGGGAGAAGATGAAAGATGGGAGCTTATCGATGGAGAAGCCTTTAATATGAAAGATTTTGATGACACGGCAAATGAGAGGCGGCCGGGGTACTCCCTGAAATCCGGAGAAAACAAGGGGGTAGCAGAGGAGCGGCCCGGCACCGCCGGCAGAGGGAACCGGAGCCGGGAAAAGGTGACGAAACAGGC
>CAYSXD010000225.1:0-1455 GCA_964434925.1 uncultured Spirochaetaceae bacterium | reverse complement strand
TCTAAAACACTTTCTTTTTAAGTAATTCCTGCATATATTAAATAAGAAGAGAAACATGTGAAGATTTAGGTGCTCTTTAATTATTGTAGATAGACCAGAAAACCTGTTGAGCCAGACAAGGAGAAATGTATGCATTATTCGATTATTTCAGGCATTGTCGTTGTTGTGTTAATTTTTCTCAGAGGAATTAAAGTTGTTCGGCCGACCACACGTGGTTTAGTGGAACGCCTCGGTAAATACCGACGTTTCGCAACACCGGGGTTCAACTGGATTATTCCGTTTATCGACCGCATATACAAGGTCAACATTACCGAAGTAATGGTAAACGCGGAACCTCAGGAAATTATTACCGCCGACAAACTCAACGCCAGTGTCGACGCACAGGTCTATTTCAGGGTCAAAAGTGATGAAGAAAACGTAAAGAATTCACAGTATTGTGTAAATAACTATCAATATCAGATTGTAAACCTCGCCCGCACCACATTACGAAACATTATTGGCACAATGACATTAAAGTCCGCGAACAGTGAGCGGGGAACGATTAACACCGACTTACACAACACTTTGCGTAATGAAACAGCGAATTGGGGAATTGAGATCGTGAGAACAGAATTAAAGGAAATAGATCCGCCAAAGGATGTGCAGGCAACAATGAACAAGGTGGTAAAAGCTGAGAATGAAAAGGTTGCCGCAATCGATTTTGCCACAGCTACCGAAACGATGGCCGATGGAGCAAGAAGAGCTGAAATCAAAAAGGCTGAAGGGGTAAGGCAGGCAAAAATTCTTGAAGCAGAAGGCCAGGCCCAGGCAATCAAACTTGTTAATGAAGCTGCTGATAAATATTTCACAGGAAACGCTCAACTACTCAGAAGGCTCGAAGCAGTTGAATCAGCACTTTCGGCAAACGCAAAGATTGTTATTCCGGCAAACACGGAACTTGTAAATGTTATTGGAGAGATGGCGGGTATTTTACCATTCAAAGGCAAATGCGAGAGTGAAAAGCCGGAAGTTTAAGTTGATCCCCCATTCAGATTAATCAGAATAGATGATATTCCGGAAACAATAAATGGGTGCACCTTCCATATCAGATCTGCAATTTATAAATTCCTGGAAGGATCACATATAGATGCAGTTGAAACTTTCTGGGGTAAACGGCTGTACGTAAAGACAACGTACGGTTGTATTGGATAATATCTCTCAGGTGTAGTAATAAACGAAATCTCAAACATCTGATATTTCTTCTCCTGCCAGTGTCACTCCCACCTCCTCTTCAACAGGAACAGTAGCAGCCTGTGAGGGTGTGCTTTGGCTTTCTTCATCCAGGGTAAAGAAAGAGACTTTTTCCGCAAGAAGTTTCATATTACTGCTGTTCTTTTCACCGATAGCGGAAATTTCACTGACCGCGGAATGGATGGCAGACAACTTCTCTTTGACTTCCCGCATGTTCTTTTCATT
>CAYSXD010000224.1:0-3884 GCA_964434925.1 uncultured Spirochaetaceae bacterium | reverse complement strand
GTCAAGAATACTCTTGTCCAGTTTAAAATGAGGAATCCCATACCGCATCAGCCCGCCGGCCCGTGGGGCTTTTTCAAAAACAGTAACAGCATGTCCGGCCCGTCTCAGATTTTGAGCAGCTGCAAGGCCCGTTGGACCGGAACCAATGACAGCTACACTTTTACCTGTTCCCTTTGTCGGAATTTTTGGTAAAATCCAGCCCTCTTTAAATGCCCGCTCAACAATTGCCAGTTCTATTTGTTTTATTGCCACAGGAGCATCATTTATCGAAAGAGTACAGGACGTTTCACAGGGAGCAGGGCATATCCGCCCTGTAAATTCCGGAAAACTGTTTGTCATTTCAAGACGTTCCCAGGCCCCCTGCCAGTCACCTTTATAGACAAGGTCATTCCATTCGGGAATAATATTGGAAACAGGGCACCCTAGTGCATGACAGAAGGGAAGACCGCAATCCATGCATCTGGCTCCCTGTATTCTTATTTCTTCATTACTTAAACGGGTGGTAAACTCATGGTAATGTTTAATGCGATCCGCTACTTTTTCATATTTCCCGGATGCTCTTTTATATTCAATAAAACCGGTATCTTTTCCCATCAGGCAGTCCCCCCTTCATGTATTTGTTCCTTTGCAATTGCTTTTTTATACTCAACAGGCATTACTTTTACAAAAGAAGGTAGTATTTCCTCCCAGTGGTTTAGAATATTCAGAGCCTGCTCGCTCCCCGTATATTCATGGTGCCGCGTAATAAGGGTTTTTAACTGATCTGAATCAGCTTCACTGCTGAGTGGCTCAATATCCACCATCTCCAGATTACACCGGGTATCAAAAAGCTGGTCATCATCCAGGACATAGGCTATTCCTCCACTCATACCGGCGGCAAAATTCAAACCTGTCCTTCCAAGGACAACGACCATTCCACCCGTCATATACTCACATCCGTGATCACCAAGGCCTTCTACAACAGCGGTTGCGCCTGAATTACGGACAGCAAAACGTTCCCCGGCCATTCCATTGGCAAATAGTTCCCCGCTGGTGGCGCCAAAGAGCGTTACATTCCCGACAATACTATTATTTTCCGGCTTAAAAGTTGCCTTTACGGGAGGAGTGATAATAATTTTCCCTCCGGATAATCCTTTCCCCACATAGTCATTAGCAATTCCGGTTAATTCCAGTGTTATACCCTTAATAAGAAAAGCACCGAAACTCTGCCCTGCCGCCCCCTTTACCTTTAAAAAAATTGAGTTATCAGGAAGGCCGTCTTTACCGTATTTTTTAGCAATTTCACTACTGATAAAGGTACCAAATGCTCTGTTACTGTTGGTTATTTTTACTGGCAGGGATATTTTTTCTCTTCCGACAATTGCATTCTTTATTTTCGAATACAACTGATTATCCAGTGAATTTTTAATAAACCCGCGCCCTTTTGATCCGGTACTCGTACAATGGTAACTTCCTCCTGGTGGTAATTCAGGTTTTGTAAGAATGGCACTGAAGTCCAGACCTCTTTCTTTCCAGTAGCGGACAGCTTCATTAACGCCAAGATAATCCGTTTGGCCAACCATATCCTCAAAGCGCCGGAAACCAAGATCAGCCATTATTTCCCGCACATCCTCAGCCACAAACATCATATAGTTAACAAGATATTCAGGTTTTCCCTTAAACCTTTTCCGGAGGTCAGGGTCCTGTGTTGCCACACCGACAGGACATGTATTTAAATGACATTTACGCATAAGGACACAGCCCATCGTTATAAGACTTATTGTGGCAAAACCAAATTCCTCAGCACCAAGAAGTGCCGCGATAACCACATCCCGTCCTGTTCTCAGTTGACCGTCTGTTTGTATACGAATACCTGAACGCAGGTTATTAAGCACGAGAGTCTGCTGTGTTTCCGAAAGACCAATCTCCCAGGGTATCCCCGCGTACTTGATTGAAGAAAGAGGGGAAGCCCCTGTTCCACCGTCATGCCCTGAAATCAGAACCATATCAGCTTTTCCCTTTGCAACTCCCGCTGCTATCGTCCCCACACCAACTTCCGAGACAAGTTTAACCGAAACCCGAGCGTCAGGATTGGCATTATGAAGATCATAGATAAGCTGAGCTAAATCTTCTATTGAATAAATATCATGATGAGGAGGGGGAGAAATGAGCGTAACGCCCGGGGTAGCATGACGTATTTCCGCGATTTTTTCATCAACTTTATGACCGGGAAGCTGACCTCCCTCACCCGGCTTTGCCCCCTGTGCCATCTTGATCTGAAGTTCTTTAGCGTGTGTTAAATAATTAATTGTTACCCCGAACCGTGCCGAGGCAACCTGTTTTACTGATGTTTTCGCAAGGTCTCCGTTTGGCAGAGGTTCAAATCTCGCTTCATCTTCTCCTCCTTCTCCCGAATTGGACATAGCCCCCAATCTGTTCATTGCTATTGCTATTGTCTGGTGAGCCTCCTTACTGATTGATCCCATAGACATAGCGGAGGAGGCAAACCGCTTTACAATTTCTTCCGCGCTCTCCACCTCCTCCAGGGGGATTGCGGATTTTTTCTTAAAGGTAAACAACCCTCTCAACGTACAGAGGTTTTTGTTCGTACTGTTTATCTCCCCGGCAAACTCTCTGTATTTTTCATAACTGTTTTCACGCACAGCCTTTTGAATGGAGACAACAGCCTGGGGGGTCATCCGATGTTTTTCTGAAAATTTTCTAAAATGAATATTACCGCCGGAATCAAGGGGTGTTGAGATAAATTCAGAGTCGAACGCCTGCCTGTGACGGGCTTCTGTTGATGCTGCTATTTCTTTCAGGCCCACCCCGCCTATACGGGTCGGAGTACCGGGAAAATAGCGTTCAATAAATTCAGGATGAAGCCCTACCGCTTCAAATATCTGGGCACCCTTGTAGCTGCGTATTGTTGAGACACCCATCTTTGACATTATCTTTAAAATGCCTTTTATCATTGCTTCAATATAGTTTTCGAATGCCCTTTCAGCTTTTTCAAGTCCTTCAATACCCTTTCGGTCCATCAGATCCTTAATAATCTCAAAAGCAAGATAGGGATTAACGGCACTGGCCCCAAAACCGATAAGGGTCGCCATCTGCATAACATCACGGACCTCCCCTGTTTCAATGAGCAGTCCGGCCTGCTGCCGGCGTTTGGAAAACACGAGGTGTTGATTAACAGCCGAGACTGCCAGAAGAGCAGGAATGGGAAACGCGTCTTTATTTACTCCACGATCACTCAGTATAATAAAAGTTTTTCCCTCATCAATAAGCTCATCCGCACGCGAACAGATAATCTCAAGTGATTTTTCCAGTGTCCGCTCAGTATCATTCGGATAATAGAGGATATTAATAACTCCTGAAGTTTGCCCCTGCGCGTTTGCTTTTTTCAGCATCCGCATATCATCATTGGAAAGCACCGGATGGGAAAGTTTAAGCTGATTACAATGCAGAGGCCCTTCAGAGAGGAGATTCTGTTCTCTACCAACAAAACTCATGAGAGACATAACCAGGTCCTCACGATAGGGGTCAATTGGAGGATTTGTTACCTGCGCAAAAACCTGTCTGAAAAAATTATACAGCAGCTGTGGTCTGTCAGAAAGTACTGCCAAAGACGCGTCATTTCCCATTGAGCTAATTGGTTCACTCCCCTTCTGCGCCATAGGGATTATAACCTTATTAATCTCTTCCAGTGTATATCCAAAAATGCGTTTTAATGTTTCTGTATCATCCTGAAATTCCATATCCGCGTCAGGAACTCTAAAAAGTCCTTTCAATTCAATTTTATTCTCATCCAGCCAGTGACGGTAGGGTTTCTGCCGGGAAATTCTGGATTTTATTTCATGATCATACATGACCCGTTTTTGTTCCGTATCAATGACAATCAT
>CAYSXD010000223.1:0-3911 GCA_964434925.1 uncultured Spirochaetaceae bacterium | reverse complement strand
TATAATTTTGAAGTAACTTTTTTTTTGAATAGTTTACCATTTTTAATAAAATAGAAAATGAATTATTTTAAAATTATTATTTTTGATAATCTGTTGGAAAATTATGAAATATATTTTAAAATTTTAGTTGCTATTAAATACTGGTTTTAAATCACATCATTTTCTAAATGGATTAATATATTTTTTAAAGAACAAATACGCAATTATGGTTATTATTTCATTAATAATAACACCGATGTACAAATCAACCGTAATATTATATCCGGCATCTTCTGTTTCGGTATCAAAAGCATTGCTTTCAAATAATACAAAAGGAAGTTTAATGGCTTTCGGCGACGAAGAAGAAACCGAACAATTACTTCAGGTTTTGCAGTCCAATGAGATTACTGACCACATTGTCGACAAATTTAATTTACAAAAACATTACGATATTGATACAACTTCTAAATTTAGCCGAACAAAGCTGTATGATACTTATAACAATAATATTTCTTATAAAAAAACAAAGTTTCAATCGGTTCAAATTACTGTTTTTGACGAAAATCCGAAATATGCTGCCGATATTGCAAATGAAATTTCACTCTATGCAGATACAGTGATAAATAATTTGCATAAAGGGCGTGCTTGGGGTGCTTTATTAATTGTTGAATATGAATACAAAAAGTTAAGTCGCCAAATTCAAAAAATATCTGATTCACTTACAATTTTAAACCAAATGGGTATTCTGGACTATACGCAACAAACAACGGCATATACAACAAGTTTATCAGAAGGAATTGCAAGCGGAAAAATTTCACAAAAAGGAATAAAATATCTTGAAAACAAATTAAACAGCTTAAAAAAGTATGGTCATGTTTACTTAGAACTTTCAAAGTTTATAGAATTTGAACAAGAACGTTTAAGTTATTTAAAAGGAAAATGGGTAGAAGCCGGGGTGGAATATGCCCAAAATTTAACGAATATTTACATTGTTGATAAAGCCGTTCCTTCTGAAAAAAAGGCAAAACCCGTTCGCTGGTTAATAGTAAGTCTATCTACACTTTCAAGTTTTATTTTTGCAATTCTTTTTGTTGCATTTGCTGATTTTTTCAAAAATTTTAAAGAACGAGTTAAAAACAACTAATTCTGCATTTTGGATATCCTGAAAAATAACAAATTACTTTTTTCCGTATCCGTAATTTATATCATTATTAATGTAACACTCATTTATTTTGATATCTGGTACGGTATTCTGTTTCCGTTTATTTTTCTGATTTTGTGGTATGCCTTTACAGATTTAAAACTCACTTTTTTAGTCTCGGTTTTTTTTACGCCGTTTTCTCTGCTGCTTTCAGAATTTATTCCGAATACTCCGGTTGACTTGTCAATACCCACAGAGCCGATATTTGCCGGATTCTTGCTGATTTTCTTGTTAAAATTCTTAACAGGAAAGAACATTGACAGAAGAATTTTCAGACACCCTGTTTCAATTGCCGTTTTAATAAATCTTTCTTGGATTTTAGTTACCTGTATTACAAGCACAATGCCTGTGGTATCTTTTAAATTTTTTCTGTCTCGACTCTGGTTTGTTGTTCCCTTGTATTTTATGGCTGTTTATTTTTTTAAAGATAAAGATTTTATAAAAAAATATATTTGGGCATATATTACGGCTTTCATAATTATTATTCTTTACTCTTTGTATAACCACATCACAGTCGGTTTATTCGTAAAAAAAATCGCTCATGGAGTAATGAAACCGTTTTTCAACGATCACACTTCATACGGAGCAGTTTTAGCTATGTTTATCCCTGTAATAACCGGTTGGCTCTTCATTAAAAAGCAAAATAAAAGCTTCGAAATTATCAATTTCTTCCTTCTGATATTATTTCTTTTTGCCGTTACATTTTCGTATTCCAGAGCTGCATGGATTAGTATTACAGCTGTTTTAATAATTTTTATTATTATTAAATTAAAAATTAATCGCTATATTTTAATTTTCAGCAGCGTTACACTTGTTGCTTTGTTTTTTATGTTTCAGTTTCAAATTATTGATAACTTAAAGAAAAATCGTCAGGATTCGTCTGCAGATTTGGAAAAAAATGTAAGTTCCGTAACAAATATTGCAACCGATGCCTCTAACTTAGAACGTATAAATCGATGGAATTCAGCTTTTAAAATGTTTGAAGAAAGACCCGTTTTCGGTTTCGGTCCGGGAACTTATATGTTTCAATACGCACCGTATCAAATGTCTTACGACAGAACAATTATAAGCACCGATTTCGGAGATGTCGGAAATGCACACAGCGAATACATCGGACCGCTGGCCGAATCAGGAGTTCTCGGACTTCTGACTTTTCTTGCTATCGTTATCACAACTCTTATTACAGGAATAAAAGTTTATTACAGAGCAAAAGATAAAAATTTAAAAATTCTTGTTATAAGTTTATTATTAGGTCTGATAACGTACTACATTCATGGATTTTTAAATGATTTTCTCAACACCGACAAAGCATCGGTTCCCTTTTGGGGCTTTACGGCAATAATTGTTGCTGTTGACTTGTTTCACGAGCCTAAAAAAGTAAAAGCATTTTAGTAAAATATATTATTCATTCCCGAAGAAAGCAAAATTTTTTTTTCATTAAAAAAGCGTAGTTTTGTAAGTTAAATATTTACGAATTAATTATTTTAAGTGAAAAATATAAGAAATTTTTGTATCATAGCTCACATTGACCACGGCAAAAGCACGTTGGCCGATCGCCTTTTAGAATATACCGGAACCGTTACGGACAAAGACTTGCAAGAGCAAGTTTTAGATGATATGGAATTAGAAAGGGAAAGAGGCATCACCATAAAAAGCCATGCCATTCAGATGGACTATAAATTTAACAATGACCTATACAAACTTAACCTCATTGACACTCCCGGACATGTTGATTTTTCCTACGAGGTTTCACGTTCCATTGCTGCCTGCGAAGGTGCTTTACTTGTTGTAGATGCTACACAAGGCATTCAGGCACAAACAATTTCAAACCTGTATATGGCAATTGAAAATGACTTGGAAATTATTCCGGTATTGAATAAAATGGATATGGACACAGCCATGCCCGAAGAAGTTAAAGACCAAATCGTTGAACTTCTCGGCGGCAAACGCGAAGATATTATTGAAGCCAGCGGAAAAACCGGAATGGGAATAGAAGAAATTCTCAATCGAATTATTCATAATGTTCCGGCTCCGAAAGGAGACCCCGAACTTCCCCTGCAAGCAATGATTTTTGATTCGGTGTATAATTCATACCGAGGTATTATTGCCTATTTTAAAATCTTTAACGGAACAATTAAAAAAGGAGATCACGTTAAATTTTTTAATACCGAAAAAGATTATTTTGCTGATGAAATAGGTGTTTTAAAATTAAAACAAGAACCAAAACAAGAACTTAAAGCCGGAGATGTCGGTTATATTATTTCAGGTATAAAAAATTCCAAAGAAGTAAAAGTAGGGGACACTCTGACACAATTTGATAAGCCCTGTGAAGCTGCAATTGAAGGGTTTGAAGAAGTAAAACCTATGCTTTTTGCCGGCATTTATCCTATTGACACAGAGGATTATGAAGATTTGCGATATTCAATTGAGAAATTACAGCTGAATGATGCTTCTTTAACATTTGAACCGGAATCTTCTTTAGCTCTCGGCTTTGGTTTTCGTTGCGGTTTTTTAGGTTTGCTGCATATGGAAATCGTACAGGAACGATTAGATCGTGAATTTAATATGAATGTTATTACAACCGTACCTAATGTTTCTTACATTGTAAAAACAAGAAAAGGTGAAACTGTTGAAGTTCATAATCCTTCCGGTTTGCCCGATGTCGGTATTATAGATACCATTATGGAACCGTTTATTGAAGCCCAAATAATTACAAAAACTGATTTTTACG
>CAYSXD010000222.1:0-3911 GCA_964434925.1 uncultured Spirochaetaceae bacterium | reverse complement strand
GATGTTGATAAGCCTTTCCTTATGCCGATTGAGGATATTTTTTCAATTCAGGGGCGTGGTACTGTTGTAACGGGCCGGATTGAACGCGGGGTAGTACATGTTGGGGATGCTGTAGAAATTGTAGGTAT
Source organism: uncultured Spirochaetaceae bacterium (assembly GCA_964434925.1). GTDB lineage: Bacteria > Spirochaetota > Spirochaetia > B11-G9 > B11-G9 > S145-15. The sequence goes on along the minus strand of CAYSXD010000222.1, from coordinate 3,783 downwards.
ACGTGAGACTGCTAAAACAACCTGTACCGGTGTTGAAATGTTTAATAAGCTTCTTGATGAAGGTCAGGCCGGAGATAATGTAGGTACACTTCTTCGCGGCGTGGATAAGAAAGATGTTGTTAGGGGGCAGGTTCTGGCAAAACCGGGTTCTATTACTCCGCATATGAAATTCAAGGGAACTGTTTATGTTCTGAATAAAGATGAGGGTGGCAGACATTCACCTTTCTTTTCAGGTTACAGACCCCAGTTTTATTTTAGAACAACGGATATTACCGGTACGGTAACGCTTCCTGAAGATAAACAGATGATAATGCCCGGTGATAATACCGATATACATGTTGAGCTTATTCATCCTGTTGCGATGGAGAAAGGTCTTCGTTTTGCTATCCGTGAAGGCGGAAGGACTGTTGCCAGTGGCCAGGTAGTTGAAATCGAAACGTAAATTTTTTGAGTCCTGTATGATAAACATACAGGACTGATTTTTGGAGGAACGATGGCCAGGGATAGAATCCGTGTAAGGCTGAGAGGATTTGATATTGAACTTATAGATCAGAGTTCACAGGCAATTGTACAGACTGTGATTAAAGCTGGGGCAAAGGTAGCCGGACCGGTTCCTTTACCGACCAGAATTAATAAATATACAGTACTTAAGTCGCCCTTTGTCAATAAAAAGTCTCGGGAACAGTTTGAGATGCGAACACATAAAAGGTTGATTGATATACTTGAGCCTACATCAAAAGTTATGGATGCGTTGATGAAACTTGAACTTCCTGCTGGTGTGGATGTAGAGATTAAGCAGTAAAGAACTTAAGACTAGTTGAGGTGTGAGATGTTAGGGCTGATTGGCAAGAAAGTTGGAATGACACAGATTTTTGACGAACGTGGAGTATTGACTCCTGTTACTGTTATAAAAATTGAAGAAAATGTTGTGATTGCTGACAGGAATGAAGAAAGGAACGGTTATGAAGCAAAAGTAATTGCTTCGGTGGCCTTGAAAGATAAACACGTAAGTAAACCTTATGGTGGCCAGTTTGGTGAAATCTCGCCAAAAAAATACCTTAAAGAGATGCGTGATTTTGAAAAGGATGTTTCTGTTGGTGAAGTACTGGGCGTGGCTCTTTTTAAAGATTACGCTTTTGTGGATATAGAGGGTACATCGAAAGGAAAGGGATTTCAGGGAGTAATGAAGCGTCATGGATTTGGCGGTGGACGAAGTACTCACGGGTCTAAATTCCATCGTGGATTAGGTGGCACCGGGATGGCGGCCACACCCTCAAAGGTTCAGAAAGGAAGGAAAATGCCCGGACGTATGGGCGGTGTAAAAACTTCCGTTCAGAACCTCAGGATTGTTAAAATTGATGAGGAAAGACAGGTTCTCATGGTAAAGGGCGCTATCCCCGGGCCACGGGAAGGTATGGTAATTGTAAAGAAAGCAAAGAAGAAGTAGGGGCGGAAAATGGATATGAAAATCTTTTCAGTCGATGGCAGTGAAAAGAACAGAGTAACCCTTGATGAGAGTGTTTTTGGAAGAGAGGTGAGTGAAGGTACTATCTATTATGCCATAAATAATGAACTGGCAAATAGAAGAGTAGGTACTGCCTCTACAAAAACCCGTGGTGAAGTTCGGGGAAGTAATGCTAAGCCGTGGCGTCAGAAAGGTACTGGAAATGCACGTTCCGGTGATAAAAAGTCACCTGTATGGGTAGGCGGTGGTACTATATTTGGGCCAAGACCCAGGAATTATAGTTATAAAATGCCAAAAAAAATGAAGCGGTTGGCCATGAAATCTATTTTATCGTTAAAGGTAAAACAGGAATCCCTGAAAGTAATTGAGGATTTCACAGTAGAATCAGGAAAAACACGTGATCTTGTTAGTATTCTTTATAAACATGTTGGGAATGAAAAAACTGTGCTTGTCCTTGGTAAAGAAGATGCCATGATGAGAAGAGCCGGTCGGAATATCCCCTGGCTGAAAATGTTAACGTACGATAAGTTAAGCGCACATACGTTGTTTTATGGCAGAAAAGTTGTTTTGCTGGAGTCTGCCGCAGTAAATCTGAATGGTTTTTATGGTGGTAAGCAGGGGGAAAAAAATGAGAGCTGATCAGGTGATTATTGAACCTGTTTTAACTGAGAAAACAAACAGTATGCGTGGTAGCGGGTCTCAGATAAATAAATATACGTTTAAAGTAGATCCACGTTCAAACAAAGTTCAGATTATGCAGGCGGTCAGGGAACTTTTTAAAGTTGAGCCGGTTGGGTGTCATATAGTAAACGTAAAAAGCAAACCGCGGTCTTCAAGGACGAAGTCCGGAATCAAAGCTGGTAAAACAACTCCCTGGAAAAAGGCAATTGTTACGTTGACGCAGGGCGAGAAAATAGACGCTATAGAAGGTGTTTAAGTAGTATGTGGTTTGAGCGAGGAGTAGTGACGTGGGAATAAAAACATATAAACCAAGAACTCCAAGTCTTCGGTTCAAGACAAGTCTTGTCTTTGATGAACTTACCGGCGTTGAGAGTGAGAAAGCTCTTACAAAGGGGTTAAGTTTTAAGGCAGGGCGTGGTGCTGGTGGAAGAATCAGCGTGAGACGCCGCGGAGGAAGACATAAGAGGAAATACAGGGTTATTGATTTTAAAAGAGATAAATATGGTGTTCCGGGGAAGGTTGTCAGTATTGAATATGATCCTAACCGGTCGGCAAATATAGCTCTTATAAATTATAAAGACGGAGAGAAACGTTATGTTCTCGCACCGAAAGGTCTGACGGTTGGTAAAGTTATTGAGAGTGGTGTTAACGCTCCGCTGGAAACGGGAAATGCATTACCGCTTGAAAGGATTCCTCTTGGTGTAAGAATACATAATGTTGAACTTCAGCTTGGACGTGGCGGACAATTGGTCCGTTCAGCTGGAGCCAGTGCTTCTGTGATGCCAAAAGAAGGTGATTATCTCACTCTTAAACTGCCTTCAGGTGAAGCACGTATGGTGTTTGGCAAGTGTTATGCCACGTTAGGAGAAATTGGGAACGAAGATCACATGAATGTGACAATAGGCAAGGCTGGCCGATCGAGGTGGTTGGGTAAACGTCCAAAAGTTCGTGGTGTTGTTATGAATCCCCATGATCACCCGCATGGTGGTGGTGAGGGAAAAACATCGGGCGGCCGTCATCCGGTATCTCCCTGGGGTGTTCCTACGAAGGGATACAAGACAAGGAAGAAAAAGAAATCTTCCGGTAAGTTTATTGTGAAAAGACGGAAGTAGGAGTAGCAAGTGTCAAGGTCGATAAAAAAAGGTCCCTATATCGAAAAGAAGCTCTATAAAAGAATTGTAGAGGCAAGTAAGTCCGGAGATAAAAAAATGATTAAAACATATTCCCGGACCTCAACTATAATTCCTGAAATGGTTGGTTTTACTATTTCTGTATACAATGGTAAAACATGGGTACCGGTATACGTAACGGAGAATCTGGTAGGACATAAGCTGGGAGAATTTTCTCCAACGCGTATGTACCGTGGCCATACTCATTCGGATAAAAAAGCGAGAAAGAGATAGGTGTAGAGATGGAAACTAAAAAAGGATATCATGCCACAGCTAAATATCTTATGGTTTCTCCCACGAAAGTGAGACCAATCGCAGATATTATTAGATTAAAACCGTACACGGAAGTAATGGCTATACTGGAAAGTCTGCCACAGAAGGGTGCGATTTTTTTAAGGAAGGTCGTGAAGTCTGCTGCTTCAAATGCACTCTCCCAGAATAAAAAACTCGATGAAGAGATGTTGTATG
>CAYSXD010000221.1:0-3918 GCA_964434925.1 uncultured Spirochaetaceae bacterium | reverse complement strand
TTTGTTTTTAATGTGGCAAAACTGGGTTTGGATAGATATCCTCCAAGTACTTTAACCTGATTTTTTACGGTAGAATCCGCGTTTGAAAGAAGAACTCTGTTTATTTCTCTCATTACACGATTATCATCAAAATTATTAAAAAATTTTTTAATTTTCAGAAGTTCAATTCTAAGTTCTTTATCATTGAAATGGTAGAGGGTTTTTTGAGCAGTTGAAGTATCGATCGTGCCCTTAAGAGTAAGTGATTCCACACCAGTTCTCTGTGGTACATGCTTATTTTTATTCAGATAGAGAAAAGATCCGTAAAATAGCCCTGAAGCAGTGACAAGAAGAATTGCAATAATAAGAAATATTGTAAATTTATTCATTGAAAAAGCAGGCGCAGGCAGAATTTTATTAATTTTTCCTGAATCAAGAAATTCCACTAAGTCTTCCGAATCAGTATATTTGCGCAGTATTTTTAATCCTCTCTGAGCTATTTTATTATGGGGATCACGATCAAGAACCAAAAACCAGGTACTGAGTGTTTTCTGCGGATCTTGTTTTTTTAAATAAACAACGGATAATCCTAGAAGAGTATCTATATTCTCAGGATTAAGATCATGAGCTCTGGTAAGATAGGAATATGCCCCACCAACATCACCAGTCTTTAAACAGGACATTCCAAGAAGAAAGAAAAAGGTAAAACTTTCACGAAAACGAAAAACCTGCGGTTCAAGCATCTTTATAATTTCCGAATATTTTTTTTGTTTATAAAACTTTTTTGCCTTTCTGAATTGGCTTCCTCCCATAGTAGAAAGTCCTACCTGTTTTCGTATAAAGACTTGTGCTGCCTGAGATTTTCAATAATTTCTTGCATAAGATCAAGATTTTTCTTATTACTTTGATCCGGATGCAGAATATTTTTTTCTATCTTATTTAGTAAATCATCAACATACATAAGATCGGTTTTTAATGAAGCTTCAACACTGGTTTCCGAATCGTGGTTATTAATAGTTTGAATATAAAGGTTATTAACATCGGATTTATCAGCACTTCGGGATTCTCCCTGAAATGTTGATCCTGTGTCCGCTCCTAAAATAATACTAATTGAACGACTTTTATTTTTTTTAAGAAGCTGTCGGTCATAATAGAGAGCGAATGCTGAATCATTAATTGAATAAGGTAGAAAATTAAAATTTCTTGAAATTTGGGGTTTGAAATTCCAGATATTTTCTTTTAACCGTTTCCAGTTTGCAAAAATAACAGTATCAGGAACACTAATACCAGGTCCCCGCAGCATGCATTGTAACCCTTTAAAGGATTTCTTCTCTACAGGAGATAAAAAATAGAGTGGGTAGGAATGGGAATAATAGGTTTCACTGTTAATGACCGTTCCTGTGTCGGTAATAAAGTGTTTCTTGCTTCTTTCACCAAGATACGTGTCGAATAAATAGCTTAAACCTACTTTATTAGCACTTTCAGAAAGCCCGGTTAACGTTATGGTAATTTTAATACCGTCAAAAAAAGTACTGGAAGCAGATTTAATCAAGGTGAAATTTTCGGTAACTCTAATTAATTTTGATGTCCAGATAAACGAACCGCTATACTCATTATTACGAACAATTTCCTGGCTGAAGAACGAGGAATCACCGGGAGTGTAAATATTATTATTAAGGCTGATAAACATTGATGTTGTTTCGGGATCTTTAGCGAAAAGTAGTGGAATATACGTTTTTTTCGAAATATCATCCAGGTAATAAAGCGAGAACCTTCCGCTGGCTTTAATTAACTCACATTTAATTTTACCTCCGGACAATTCGAGAGAAAATAAGTGAAAGGATACCAGAATAGATAAACATACTAAAAAAATATTTCTTTTCATACTTTTATTCTCCAGCATTTTCGGCCAGCCAATCGAGATAGAACGATTTCAGGTTTAATGCTTCTGCTTTAAGGTTCAGGAGTAACGCGAGAGATTGAGATGTGGATATTCCCTGAGGTTTGGAATTTACTTTTGCGTTTTTGTTTAAGTAGGTATCAGCTGTTTCTTTTAATTCTGAGAGTTTTCTATTCAAAGATGCAATCTCTGAATCTTTTTTTGAAAGTTCACTGTTGAGTTCTTTAAATACTTGTTTTGTATCATTATTAGATGTTGCAATAAGTTTTCTTTGATATCCCGAAATAGCCTGTTGATATGTTTTCTCTCGTTTTTGGAAATCGTTGATAACTTTTAAATATTGTTCATGACTTATTCTAAGAAGTTTTAATAACTCTTCTTCATGTTGTTTTAGGTTTATAAGAGATAATTTATAACGGGCTGCTTCAACTTTATAACTCTTTGGATAATGTTCAATAACAAACGAATACAATGTTTGAGCTTTATCAAAGTTTCCAAGAGAAAAAAGTGATTCTGCTATCCAGAAGTAGCTGTTTGCAGCAAATGTACCATCAGGGTATTTTTTTAGATACAGATAGAGAACCTGAATTGAATTATCATAATCATGCAAAAGATAGAGAAGATATCCCTTTTGATAAACAGACTCGGAATAAAAGTGACTGTGAGGGAAATTTTGGATAAAGAATTCTAAGTTTGTAGAAGCTTTGTCCAGCTTCCCTTCTGCCATATAACTGCGGGCTATCCAGAAATAAGCAACATCGTATATATCCTCATAGGAGGGATTGAGTATAACTTCGCGAAAATCACGAATAGCATCACTATACTTTGAATTTGAATATTTCATAAGACCTGATTTTAGTAAATATTTTCCATCTTTTGATTCAGAAAAACTCATAACAAGTGTTATAAAAAAGAACAGGATAAAAATTATAAAAAATTGTTTTTTCTTCAAAACATCACTCCTTTTTCCTTATCGACAGAAAAGAATTGTTTCTAAACTTCAATAATACCTCTTAAAAGTTTTGTTTCAAGTATAGGATTTTCAGAATTAAAAAAAGAACTCCCGCTAACAAGAATATCAGCACCTGCTTCTCTTACCATTGGGGCCGTATCTCTGTTAATCCCTCCATCTACTGAAATAAGATAAGAGAATGCTTCTTTTTCACGGATTACAGCGAGCTCTGAAACCTTTGAAACTGATTTTGTTATCAATTTTTGTCCACCAAAACCAGGGTTAACAGTCATAACCAGTACAAGATCAACATATTCAAGTATTTCGGATAGAACAGAAACAGGAGTAGACGGTATAATTGAAATTCCCACTCTACAACCATATTCTTTAATCCGCTGTATAATTCGATGTATGTGTAATGCTGCTTCCGCATGAAAGGTAATATAATTAGCTCCCGCATCAACAAAAGCGTCAATCATTCTTTCAGGATGTTCCACCATAAGGTGGACATCCAGTGTTTTTGATGTAAAAGGCCCGAGATCCTTGACAAATTTAGGCCCGAAAGTGATGTTGGGAACAAATACCCCGTCCATGATATCAAGATGAACCCAGTCAGCTCCAGCTTCATCTATACGCTTAAGAGCATTTCTGATATCTGAGAAATCTGCTGAAAGCAGTGATGGCGCTATTAAAACATTATTCATATATACTTTTTATCAGAAAACAGAATTAATAGCAATAAATCACTGCGATTGACTAAAGTTATCTTCATGTTATAATGAATAGATCATTATAAAAACAGGAGTTGTTCCACGGATCAAAATACCATTGAAAATATAATAGACCAGGTTTACGAACGTTTTAAAACCGGTATGTTTCTTCAGGCTGAAGAACTGCTGGAAAAAGGACTGAAAATTGATTATGAACATCCTGATATAATTGCAGGGTTAAAATGTACCCGTTTCTGGATAGAACGGTCGGTTAGAATAGAATCGTATATTTCAGAAAAGCTTTTATTGAGTGAATATCTCTATAAGGAATGGAAAGCATTTAAAATATTCGCCATTAGATTAGCCGTACCCTTTGA
>CAYSXD010000220.1:0-3919 GCA_964434925.1 uncultured Spirochaetaceae bacterium | reverse complement strand
GGAAATTTAACCAGTCCCGATCCTATCCCACTTGCAGAACTCAGATAGTGTGAAGTTCCCCGGAGGATGAAAACCTCCGGTGGTTATTTCTTCTTTTCCTTTTCCTGCAAAATCCCGATACTCAGATTATGGCGTTTTTATTTATAACGCCCTGTTTGATAACTATTGGAAAAGGAGATCCCCTTGAAAATAAAATATATTCTTCCTGTTCTCTTCTTTATTATTCCGGTTTCAATGAGCTTTGGAGAAACCAGAATACTTGATTGTAATAAACTTGTTAAGCAGATGGAAAAAATGGGAAAAGATATCCCTTTGGAATCCTATGACAGTAATGGTGACGGTAAAATAGATTTTATGGAAAAGGTGGATAAAGATGGAAATAAAATTATGGAAATGATTGACTTTAATCATGATGGCTATATGGATGATTTTTATTTTTATACCAGGGGCATAATAACTCTCCGTGAAATTGATTCAAATTATGATAAAAAGATAGATATTTTGGTATATATAAAGGATGGTAGGTATATAACTAAATATGAGAGAGATCTTGACTTTAACGGGACGATTGATCAGATTAAAACTTTTGGAGAAAAAAATAAATGATGCTGACAGGGTATCATGCAATTGAAGAGGTTCTATCTGTCCGGGGGGAAGCGGGTTCTTTATATTTTTCAAAAGAAAATTCACGTATAAATACCCTTTTGGGTATTGCTAAAAACAGAGGGATTCCGATACAGCGTGTTTCTCCAAAAGAATTGGAAAAATTGGCGCAAGGAGAAGAAACTCGCGGGGTTCTTCTAATACGGGAGGAAGAAACTTCTAATGTCATTAATCTTGATTTCTTTTTAAGAAGTCTAAGGCGTGATACTGCTCTGGTCCTCATTTTAGATGGAATAACCGATCCCCATAATCTCGGTGCTGTGTTGAGAAGTGCCGCCCAGTTTAACGCGGATCTTGTTATTGTTCCATCAAACCGAAGTATAAAAGATTCAGATATTGTCTCAAGGACTTCCGCTGGAGCTTCTATTTATGTTCCAATCACTAGTGAAACAAATCTTGTTCGTTCAATTGATAAGCTGAAGAAAGAGGGTTTCTGGGTTTATGGCGCAGATATGGGTGGTTCTCCCGTCTGTAAAACAAAATTTTCCGGGAAAATAGCTCTTGTTCTTGGTTCTGAAGGTAAAGGTATTAGAGATCTTGTTGAGAAAAATTGTGATTTTATTGTATCTATTCCAACTACCGGTAAAATTGATTCGTTGAATATTTCTGTGGCGGCAGGGATACTGCTGTATGAAATTTATCGTCAGACAGATGTGTGCCGGTAGTTTTCGAAAAGTTCCTTATAATCCTGAAAATTAAGTGCCTTTACCGCCTCCCTGCGCAGCGCTGCAGCCCCAGGCAGCCCTTTTGTATAGCTACCAATATGTTTTCGCATTTCTTTGCAGGCAATTCTCTCTCCCTTATAGTGAATAGATTTTTGAAGATGGAGAAGAGCAGTGGAAATTATTTCTTTCAACGAAGGGCTTGAGCCGGAATCACCGTACTGTAACAGTTTTTGTGTTTGTTCGAATATAAAGGGATTGCCTATTGCACCTCTGGCAAACATTATACCGTCAATTCCTGTTTCTTTCAGCATTCTTTGAGCGTCTTTTGGACTAAAAAGATTTCCTGATCCGAAAACAGGAACAGAGACAGCTGCTTTTAACCGGGAAAGATACTCCCGGGAGACTTCTCCTGAATAACCCTGACTTCGGGTCCGCGGATGCATGGAAATCAGAGCAGCTCCTCCCTGTACTGCTGCATCGGCAATTTCCAGGTAGTTTATTGAAGTATTATCCCATCCGGATCGTATTTTTATGGTAACCGGTATGTCGGTTTTGTCAGTGATGGTTTTCACAATACGTTTGACCTCTTCAGGATTTTTCATAAGTGAGGATCCCGCACCTGTTTTTACAATTTTTGGAACCGGGCAGCCGCAGTTTATATCAATAACAGTGGGGTTTGCCTTTAAAATTAACGTAAGAGCATGTCTGATGGATTGTGCATTTGAGAGAAAAATCTGGATTCCAAACAGTTCTTCTTTCCTGGCCCGTTTCATAAGTGCTTCTGTTTTTTCGTTGTTTCGCGCTAGAGCTTCAATAGAGACCATTTCGGTATAGGTGAAAGAAGCCCCGTGCATTATACATATTTCTCTAAATGCCGGGTCAGTATAACCGGCAAGAGGTGCAAGAAAAAGATTTCCCGGTATGGAAATATTTTTTATAGTTACAGGGTGGAAAAGTGATTCGTTCATGCAGCGGGGGGAATATATCTATTCCTCAATGCCGAAAAAAGAAAGACTATTTTGATAGAGGGTTTCAGCACACTCTTCAACTGAGATATCCCGTAGTTCGGCAATAAACTCTGCGGTTGCTCCTAAATAGGATGGTTTATTCCTTTTACCTCTGTAAACTGAAGGCACCATGAAGGGGCTTTCTGATTCAATAAGCATCCGGTCAAGGGGCATTTTTTTTGCTGTTTCATGCAGGTTCCGTGCGTTTCTGTATGTTACGTTTCCGGCAAAAGATATGTAAAGATTCAAAGAAAGGGCTTCCTGTGCAAACTGCCAATTTTCAGAATAACAGTGAAGGACTCCTCCTTTTGGAGATAGTTTCGTCTTTAGAATATCAAGAATATCTCTCCCTGCTTCTCTATTGTGTATAATTACAGGGAGGTTAAAATGTTCGGCAAGTTCAAGCTGTCTGATAAAAAGTTCTATTTGTGAATTTTTGTCTCCAAACTTCCGATAATAATCAAGACCGGTTTCACCAATGGCAATAACACGATCCCGGGTGAGTCCTTCTTCAATTTTAAGTTCCCAATCGTGACCGGGATGTAAAACTTCGGAAGGAGATACACCAATACTGTGATAGACATGCGATGCTGTTGCCAGATTTTCATAAACCTGGAAGAAGTCCTGAAGGTTATTGCAGATACTCACAATGTGTGATATACCTGCCTGCTTCGCTTCTTTGGTAATAATAAGTTGCTCTATTGGATCTTCATTTATAAGACCAATATGGGCATGAGTATCAAACAATTTCATAAGGCTTTCCAAACTGGTTTGAATTTTGTGACTATGACTATACAGTGACAATATCACGAAGTACAGGAGACGTCAATTGTATTTGACAATTTTTTTCCAATATGGTAATCTTTGTTGGTAAGGAGAAGTAATGTCGCCGACTCATGGCTATAAAAAAGCTGAAAGTAAAGTGTATAATTTCATAGCGCGTCAATTTTCCCGTGCAGGCAGTGCTATTTCGAACTTTTTTTCAAGATTGGTGACCCGTGGCAAACAGCGGTTTACCGTTATGCTTATTCCTCATTCCGAAAAAAAGATATTTAATTTTAAAATTTCTGTTTTTACCATGGTATTTATCAGTATTATTCTTTCCGGTGTCATTATTGCTTTTTTTGCATTTAGCACTCGATATAGCGGTTTATCCAGAATACTTTTTACAAAAACAGTCGAACTGCAGCAGACCCGTGCCAGCCTTGAGCAAATAAGGGATGAAGTTACTGATCTTGAGAAAGTATCCGGTGTTTTTGAAACGACACTTAATAAAACCCTCGGTATTCTGGGAATGAGTAATAACAAACATGGTGGTAACATCTCTCCGAAGGGAGATCTTGCATCATTTGTAAATGTGGAGGAACAGGCAAGTGGAACCCTGAAAGAGGTTTCTGATTTGAAAAATCTAAAAGATTTTATGAGTAAATCAGAGAAATCGCTTCAGGCAGTTTCAGGACTTCTTTCATCGCAGGGGAAACTTCTTGCTGATTTACCAACAAAATGGCCTGTAGGATCCGGAATAGGACGTATTACAAACTATTTTGGCCCGGAGATCCATCCCTTTACCGGTCAATGGTATCT
>CAYSXD010000219.1:0-3922 GCA_964434925.1 uncultured Spirochaetaceae bacterium | reverse complement strand
CCAGCATGAGTCCTGTAACAGCGCATTTTACAGGACTTGACCTTCTCTGGGCAAGTCCTCTCATTCTTCACAGCACAGTAAGTGATAAACCTGAAGTACTTATTGAGAGTTCAACACTGGCCTGGTTGATGAAAGGTGATTTTAAGACGAATCCATATAATGTTTCTCAATATATTGGTGGCACTGGAAAAAGACATCAAAAATTTACTCTGGCAGCAGAATTATCACGAGGCACAGCGCGAATCATTGTAGTGGGGGATTCGGATTTTCTTTCTAACCTTATACAGTATTCGGATAGTTATTACAATTTGGCCTTTGTTCTCAACTGTGTTGATTGGCTCTCTCAAAACGATGATTTTATGAGTATACGAACAAGACACGACAGAGATCCGTTTCTTGATAAGGTTTCTGAAAATAATAAGAAGGCTGCCTATTTTTCATCTCAGGTTATCAATTTATTTCTTATTCCTCTGATCATTCTTATATTAGCTATCATTCACTATTTTAAAGAATCAAAAAAGAAATGAAAAAGAAAAAATTTATAATTCTTATTGTTCTGGCCGGACTCATGGTGATATTTATAACTGTAAGAGTCAGAAACAAAAGTGAATATCTTTTCCCTAAAGGTTCGCTTGATACTAGTCAGTATATTGAAATACATGATGATTCAACAAAGATACGTATGAAAAAAAAATTGGAAAAGTGGTATATATTATATCACCAGCAGGAAATTCCCGGAGATAGTTATAAAATAAATTTTTTTTTACAAGTTCTTGGAACTTGTAAAATATATCAGGAAACTGGTAATGCAAAAGATGTATGGGAAAGCCTGGGAGTTGACAGGAGGAATGGGGTTCGTATTAATATTAAAGGTGAGGGCTGGTCGAAAACTATTATTGTCGGGAATAAAGTTCCCGGATCACCTCATGTTTTTCTTCGTATTAACAGCAGTATAAAAACATTTGAAGTGGATTCACCGGGTACTGAAATATATAAAAAACCCTTTTACTGGATGGACCTTCGCATCCTTCCCAAAAGGGTAACGCAGGAACAAATTCTTTCTTTAATTTTTAAAAAAGCTAATCATTCATACTTTCTGGTAAGGGAAATACGAAATGATCAGAGTATCTGGATGCTGAAAACTTCAAAGTGGACTACCGTTTTGAATGAAAGAAGGGTTTCCATTCTTCTTTTAAGCATAACGAATATAAAAGGAAATGCAGTGATTGCAGATGATAAAGATAACGGTGAGTTTATTGGGTCGCTTACCGTAATACTTGATAATCAAAAAAAGTATGTTCTTACCTTCTACAGTGGTGCTGACGGAGAAATGTATGTTCACACACCATCACTACCATTTTTTTTTACAATAACAAAGGCTGACTATAATACTGTTTTCCCCGAACCCCTCGAATTACTGAATGATTAAAGGCCTCCGGGGTTTTACACTTTTTTCCTGGAAAGAAATTGTCTGTATTTAGCAGGATCCGGACGAAAACCTATTATATGGGAAACTCCGTCTTCTACTGCTCTTTGAAGAGCAGTAGAAGCCTCATTGTATAAAACTTCCCCTTCAATAAGACGTCCGTTTCTTGAACTTAAACCATAATACAGGCCATGAAGATTTATCATGTTAAATTTTACGGCAGAAGCCTGATCAAATTTCCGGATACGTATAATTCCTCTGTCAATAGTATCATCAGGTAAAATAATGGCAAAATAAGAATGATCAAAACTAAAGATCAGATCTGAATAAGAAAATGATTCATGAAGAAGTCCTATGAAATCTTCTTTGTAATGTTCCAGAAAAAAATCATCAGCTTTAATGAGAACAAGTGCCAAATCCTGATCAAATGAGGCGGCACGTTTTAATTCACTACTAAGTTTAGTAAAAGAAAACGAATTGTCCCCGACAGTTTTAAAAGATCCCAGGTTAGCTGAAATATTCTCTGCTGTTTTCAGTGGTGCCGGGTGGGTTCTGTAAGTCCCCGAGACAATAAGCATGATACAGGATAAAAGAAGATATCCCGCAAACAAAATTAAAGAGATTACTATCGTATTAAAAAAAAGATTATCATTGAAAAGTGTAAATACCGATTGTATATGAAAAGATGCACCATTGTAAGTCCGAAAACCGCTGATTTCTTTTTCCTTTATTCTATTAAAAACCTGAACAGGAGTTCCCCTGTCATTATACGTGAGGGCATGATGATTACGCCCGAAAATATACACAATTTTATTGCTGCTGTCAGAAATAACAACAGATTTTAACGAGGGAGTGGAAAGAGCCAGATTGGAGAGTTTTACAAAATTTGAAGTTCCGGAAGATTTCTTACTGTGAGAAAAGATATCTTCTAGTATAGTTGTACTGATTGAATGGAAGATAGTTTCAGCTTTGGATGAATTAACATTGATATTAATGGTCAGCCGCATAGCTATCCAGATAATTATACCGATTAAAAAAACAATACCGAAAATATTGTAGATGAATAGTTTATCTTCTTTCATATTTGTATTATACGTGGTTTTTCTAAAATTTAAAACAATTTTCTTTTCATTTTCACTGAGAACCAGTATTCTTAAAGTATGGAATATTTTAATACAAGAAAAAGGAAGCTTCCCGTAGGATGGTACCCTGATACGGAGGAGCAGATTATCTCTATGTTTGATAAATGGAATCAGAGTACCCATTTAACCCGTACAAAAACAGTGCACCTGGCCGCAGTAGTTCCTCATGCCGGATGGTTCTTTTCAGGTGATATTGCCTTTGGTGCAATATCTCTCCTGAAAAAGGAAGTTGAGACTGTTGTTGTTGTCGGAGGCCATCTTCCTGGCGGGATTTCTCCCCTCCTGTATAATTATCGAACGCTGGAAACACCGCTTGGCGATCTTACTTCCGATATTGAATTTCTTGAGATTCTCTATTCAGAAGGAAGATATTCCTATGAGCAAGAGGCGGATAACACTGTAGAGATTCAGCTTCCCCTTATCAAGTATTTTTATCCCGAAAGTAAAATAGTTGCTTTGCGTGCCGGTTCAGGACCCGAAGCAGTCGAAATGGGAGATGAAATTTATGAAACAGCAGAAAAACTCAGCCGGTCCATAGTTGTTATCGGGTCGACAGATTTAACACACTATGGAGATGATTATAATTTTACTCCTGTCGGATCGGTAGAACAGGCTCTTTCCTGGATAAAGAACAGTAATGATAAAACAATAATAATCCGAATGGAACAGATGGACTGTGGAGGAGTCCTGGAAAGTGGGAATAAGGACAGAGCTGCATGCTCAGCCGGAGCTGCTGTATGTGCTATTACCTTTGCCAGTAGATCAGGTATACAAAAAGGTGAGTTATATGAGTATAGAACAAGCTATGATCTGCATCCGGGCAATTCCGCTGTCGGGTATGCCGGTGTTTATTTCTGATTTTTCCATTCTAATCTCCTTTGGATGCTGAGATCGTTCCTCGACACTTCGTGTCTGCGGTACGACTCATTGGCGAGCAGGAAGCTTGCATCCAAACAGTCTTTAGATTGTTTGGTTAATATTTTAACCGATGCTGATGGCTTACTACCTGGGCTTCTTTTGGTACTTCCTTCATTGTTTTTAAAAATGCGATGCTTAATCTCATTATATTCTCCTGATTACTCTCTGGCAGTAAGCATTCGGAATTAATGCTAGGAAAAGTTATATCTCATGTCAATAGAGTTTTCAGGGAAAATGCTAAAGTGTAGAGTTTACTGTTGCATACTACCTTGATTGTCAAAATATTATGGGATTTCCCTGAAAAATAGATGATTTCTCAGGGGGCACAACAAAAAACAGACATATACATACCCAAAATACCTCCTATAGCATAGTCCTCTCCCTAAAGTGAACACTTGAGATAATTAAACTGCAATACTTGAATAATCCACCCCGG
>CAYSXD010000218.1:0-3923 GCA_964434925.1 uncultured Spirochaetaceae bacterium | reverse complement strand
CTTTTTAAGAAAAGTCAGAAGACCGAAGACGGAAGTTTTTTCATTCATACAATAGCAAACCAATCTAATATTTATACCGGATTGTGCATGTTGAGATACTGTATTCAAGAAGCAATTTTCTTCCGACCTCCGTCTTCTGACCTCTGACCTCCGGCAATAATAATTACACAATACATCAATCTTCCACTAAATTTGCAGTAGTACCATCATTTTATCTATTCTTTAGGGCATATCAACTTTGAATAATTGGTTTTAGAATGTCAGGGCTTTTAACGGTAAACAAACGCATCCGTTCTGCTATTTCTGATTTTCGCATTTTGAGCCAAGTGTTTAAAATTATTTCCCCATCTTTTTTTTCATCCTTACTTTCAATGGGTTTAATTTGTTTAGTAACCATATCCGATATGTTAATACCCTTTTCTTTTATATGCTGTTCAAAATAGAGTTCAAACACACAACCGTCTATAATGTCTTCAAAAAAAAGTGAAATGTGGTTGTTATCAACTTTTTCTGAAAGATTTGAGTTTAAAGGGTTTTTTAGGAATAGAATATAATCAAAAAGAGTTTCAAATATTGAAGTAGTATCTGTTTTCAATATTGGAATATTCACTAATGGCTCTTTATCAATCTGATAATTGTTCCCTTGCATTTTACCTTTATATCTCAACCAAAATGCAATTAATTTTGAATTCAATAATGCTGTTAAATATTTTTGATTTACTCGTGTTGTTTTTATTACATAAAAGGTTGCAGAAACATAACAATCAAAATCTGTATAAGTAAAAACAGGTGCACTCGGACATTTCCTTTGCACAATTATTTTTTCACCCCTAAAAAACTTCTCGTCTCTTGCCCTATGTAATCCATATGGTTTATTATCCGATGTAATTACTTCTCTAAACTTGTCCAGATGGCTCTTAATATTTGGATAAGGAATAATATTATTTGGATTTTTAAACCCCGAACCTGTATAAATAAGCCATTCTGTATTATTTGGATTTGCATAATACTTAGTGAAGTTTTTAGTTGAAAAATATGGTTTTATCAATTCATATTCTACTTCATTTAAATTAAGATCTTTTAATTCGTCTTTTGATAAGGCAAATATACCATCGCCAATTTTGATATTTTCAGGCAAAACTTTAATCATTTTTTTTGAAACAAAATCGTGATGGGGATGGATGCCATTACCTACTTCAGTTTCATTAAAATATAATTTCCCTTTCTCCTTTATAAATTGTAAAATCTTTTCTATTTCAGGTGGATTAAATGTAAGTTGTTGCTTATCAGCAAAAACACTTCGCTCAAACTGATAATCGAATATTTGGTTATTTTTAGTTTTCTTTTTATGTAGTAAATCAATAACATCATTTATGTTAGGACTCTCATTCAAAATACTTCTACAATCAAATGAGTAATTATCATTTGACTTAACATTTTTGAAAATCATTATCATTGTCTGAATTCCTGCTTTTTCAAAAATCTTAAAGTTTTTAAAATCTAATAAATTGAGAATCTGAGAATCACGTACTACTTTTTCTCTCATAAAAGAAGCCCCGGCATTTGTTGTCCAGTTATTAGTAGCAATAAATGTTAATATACCTGTATCTTGCTTGGCTATATCCAAACCATTGCAAGCAAAGCCGTACCATATATCCATTTTACCCTGATAATATTTGGAATTTCTAAACCCGTCAAAAGCAGCCTTATATGTATATTCTTTAATATAGGGTGGATTTCCAATCATAATATCAAACCCGCCTTGCTCAAACACATCCATAAAAAACAGATGCCAAAGAAAATAGGGGCGTTCATCGGTTTGTTCAAAATCTTTTAACTTTTCACGGGCATTTCCTTTATTGTCCAAAAGTTTTTGTCGTTTTTCAATTTCTTTAACCTCCCTGCTTTTAGTAAGATATATTTTCTTTTGTTCTTCATTCAGGTTTTCCAGCTTATTATCCAACTTTTCCTGATAGGTTGCTATTTCAATCAATAAACGGTTTTCCCAAAACTCCAACGATTTATCAATATGTTCAAGGACAATCTTATCAATGGTTTTATGTATTGTGGTTTTTTTGTCTTTATCCTCAACCTTAAAATAATCTTTTATCAATTGTTTGATGTTTGCTCTATTCTGCTCTGAAAATCCATAATCCTGTTTTGGTTCTTCAAACATAGATTGCTGTACAATAGCAACTTTTGGCTCTTCAAACAAAGCCGTTTCACTCAAATCAATGCCTTCAAAACTTTCGAGCAAACTGTTACCCTGCATTATTTTGTAATCAAGGTTTGGTAAGGGTTGTGGTTTGGTTTCATCAACTACCAACGCCAACCAAAAACGTAATTGTGCAATATCAACTGCACCTTTTTCAATATCCACACCATAAATGGAATTTTGGATAATCTCTTTTTTAACCTTTGCTGGGTTAAATTCCTGATTGGTTTTTAAGTAGGGGTAAATAAATTTTTTGGCTTCAAAAAGCTCGTGCAGCATGCCAATAGGAAATGCTCCTGATCCAATGGCAGGGTCGCACACTTTTACTTTGTCAATTTTTTGGTTGAGTGTAATAGCATTATCCCTATCGGCAAAATATTCAGAAACCTGATGGTTTCTTACAAAGTCACCAATATTTGCCTCTACAGGAAAATGATTGTTTAGATACTGAATGGTACTTTCTTTACACATATATTCTACTACTTCTTTTGGGGTGTAAAAAGCACCTTTCTCGCGATTTTCTTCCAACAGGTTTTCAAAAATATGCCCAAGCATTTCAGGGTCAATTCCTACTTCGTGGTCATCAGGGCTGTTTTCGTCAATGGTAAAATTGTATTGTGCAAAAAACTCAAAAAGTTCTTCAAAATATTTAACGGGAAAATCAACACTCAAAATTTCTTTTGGTTTGTCGGCTTCAAACAGCCCACCATTTAGATAAGGCACACGAGAACCGTTCAGTTTCCCGTTTAAACTTTTGATTTCAAGAATGTCATTATTGCGTCTGCTGTTTAGCGTATTGAAAAATAGTTTGGTAAGACATTGACTATGAAACTGCTTTTTGTTTTGGAAATCATTAAACAGTAATTGCATAAACTGTTTTTCACCACCTTCCCACTTTTTGGTATTTGCAGAGCAACCCATCCAACCTTTTTTTTGCAGAAAATGCAGGAATACAATTCTACCCAATAATTTTTTTGCAAAATCACGAATGGGTTTTTCTTGTTTGGCAAGTTCTTCTTTTGTAGTGTCCAATAAGATATCACGATAACCAAACTCAGGATTGGCAACATATCGCCAGAATTTCTCGTAATGTTCTTTGTAGGCTTTAAAGAAGTCTTTTTTAAGTGGTTCAACAGCGAAAGTGTCTTTTACTTTTTGAAGGTCAATTTTTTCACCACTATCTTTTTTTTCTGCCAGCACTAAAAGCCTTTTAGCCGCAGTAGTACACGATTCGTGACCTCCAAGCAGATAGGTAAATCGTTTTGGTTTAGTTTCACCTTTTATAAATTCGCCAGTTTCCAAAGCAATATCCGACCATTTGGCGATAAATGAAAAACGATAATCGGTTTGATTTTTAGAATAGAAAAACACCAAAGCCCCGTGGGTAATGTTTTGGTCGATATGTTTGGCTGCAATATCTCTTAATCCTTTACGGTTTTGGTCGATGCGTATGCTGTCGTCAACTTCTACTTCAAAAATTGCAAGTGATTTATTGTCGTCCAATTTTATGACACCAATTTGTTTTCCTGATTTTACTTTGTCTTCTTCAAAAAAAGGGTTTGAAGGGGTAGAAAAATAATCAACTTTATTAAAAAGTAAACTCAAAATAGAGTTCCAATTTTCATTGAAATTTTAATCTTTTTGTAATATTTGTTTTAGCCTGAATAATTCATGCGTTTAGTTTGATGTAGATGCAAGGCGTCGAAAT
>CAYSXD010000217.1:0-3977 GCA_964434925.1 uncultured Spirochaetaceae bacterium | reverse complement strand
TTCCTGGTACAGAGCAATATATGATGTAACAGGTATTAAACTTCTTCGAACGCATATTGGTATAATTTTTACCTACCTGGGATTCGGCCTCTCTCTTCCAATATTTATGTTCCATGGATTTATAAAAAGCATCCCCTACGAACTTGAAGAAGCAGCGACTATTGACGGATGCAGAAAAGATCAGGTGTTCTATAAAATAATATCACCGCTTTTAACTCCAATCCACGCTACTGTACTTATACTGAACGGTATCTGGATCTGGAATGATTATCTGCTCCCCCTTCTTGTTCTGGGAAAAGGGAACAAGGTACAGACACTTCCACTTGCAGTCGCGAATTTTGCCGGCGCGTATGTTGTACAATGGAATCTTATTCTTACTGCAATTCTCATGGCAATAATACCAATAATTATCTTTTTCCTTGCTGCCCAGAAGTATATTATTAAAGGAATGGTCGCAGGTTCAATAAAAGCCTAGCACTGCCTATTACCCACAAGAAAGTACAGGACAATTAGCACGAAATCGTACATAGTATAATAATGAAAACTCAAAATCTAATCAAACGAACTCTGTCCTGAAATAAAAGCTTAGCATATCCTGGCAATTTAATCAAAAATGAAGATTTTTCCAATAGGGAAGAATTAGCTAAGTATGTATGCAAAAAATACTATTTCTATGACACATGTGGCAATGAAAAACTTGCTGGTTGCTTAAAAGCTTTGCGCGGTTAAGAATCATCAGGTCATTTTGCTTTACCATTCCCCCAACATATAGAATAACAGCAAGGTGCTTACGAAAGCCCATAAGCAATTTAAGACCTTTACAAAGAACAATGAACCTGCAGAACTGCTCGAAGCCTACTATCCGCCCTGTCTACCCTACCCCACAAACTTGAAAACTGTTATAAGGGTTCCAAGAACGATAAATCCTACGGTTATTACGGCGGTAATCCGGTTGAACCTTGTTTCGAAGGACTCGAAGCGCTTATCAACCTGTTCAAAACGCTTATCAATCTGCTCGAAGCGCTTTTCCATGTATTCGAAGCCCTTCTGCATCTGCTCGGATACATTTTTAAGTCCTTCCTCGACCCGAACCATCCGCTCAAGGAGTTCAAGCTCCCTGTCGGAGCGGAAAGGAATGATATTTGCGCTCTGTATCCAGGTTCCAAGATTACTCTGAACGTAACTGCCTATTACCTTTAATTCTTCTTCGCCGAGGGTCATTGCCGGTTCTCCCATATAATTGCTCCTTTAAGCCATGTTTAGTATAAATAACGGGAAAAGGAGCCCTGCTGCTTCAAGTATAATCTATTTTTTTTATTTTTTCCATAGCACTGAGGGTAGGCTGAAAAGAAGGGAACCATGTGCCCTATGGCTCCCGACTGATCATAGAAGGTTGCGAAATCGCCTAATGATAGGAAAAGTTATATTCCTAATAAATAGCAGCCGTTATTGCTTCTCCCATTTCGGAAGTAGACACAGCCGAACCTTCACCGCCGGTTAGATCGGCGGTCCGTAATCCGGAGGCAATAACTTTTTCAACTGCCTTATAGATATCCTGTGCAGCAGCCTGTTCGTTAAACGAAAGCTCAAGCATCATTCCCGCGGAGAGAATCTGTGCTATAGGATTAGCGATATTTTTTCCGGCTATATCCGGCGCTGAACCTCCCGATGGTTCAAAGAGATTTATTTTCTCTCCCAATGAAGCGGACGGGAGCATACCAAGAGAACCGGCAAGAGCTGCCGACTCATCCGACAGTATGTCTCCAAATAAATTGCCTGTTAAAATAACATCGAACTGCGAAGGATTTAAAATAAGCTGCATTGCGGCATTATCCACATACATGTGATTCAGAATAACTTCCGGAAACTCTTTCGCTACCTTTTCAACTGTCTGCCGCCAGAGAATTGAAGTATGCAACACATTTGCTTTATCTACCGAGGTAACTCTTTTACTCCGGTTCATTGCCGCTTCAAACCCTACTCTTGCTATTTTCTCCACCTCTTCTACAGAGTAGATCATTGTATCCATCCCGCTCTTCTCGTCAACTTTCTTTGGCTGTCCAAAATAGATTCCGCCTGAAAGTTCCCGGACGGTCAAAATATCAATCCCCTTCTCCACCTGCCCGGGAGCCAGAGGACATAGTTCCTTAACAGCATCATACACTTTAACAGGACGCAGATTGGCAAATAATTTCAAAGATTTTCGTATGGCAAGGAGCCCTCCTATTTCAGGTCGTTTCTCAGGAGGAAGCATATCCCATCCCGGACCTCCAACACTACCAAGAAGTACAGCATTGGCTGAACGGCAGGTATTAATAGTCGCTTCGGGAAGTGGTGTATCGTGAGTATCAAGTGCGATACCACCAATAAGCCCTTCTGTAAAATTAAAACTTATATTCCTCTTTTTCCCAACTGTTTCAAGTACTTTAAGAGCTTCCTCCATCACTTCAGGGCCTATTCCATCCCCGGATAAAACTGCAACAGTATACTTCATTATTATTTACCTTATCCTTTGTTATTTTTTTCCCAGCGATTCATTGCAATAATACCGCTTCTGGCAACTTCCACAATCTGATGATGCTCAAAAAGACTCAGAAATGAATCTATTTTTTCTGTTGATCCTGTTATTTCAACAATAAATCCTTCCGGACCGGCATCAGCAACAGTAGCTTTAAAGACATTGATCATTTGCAGAATTTCATTTCTCTGCCCATGAGGAATTCTTATTTTAATGAGGCCAATTTCTCTGTCAAGTTTTAATTCTGATGTGATCGTCCATACTTTAACAACATCAATAATTTTATACAGCTGTTTTTGAATTTGTTCTATGCTTCTATCGTCGCCTTTCACAACAATCGTAAGACGGAACATATCACTCTGCTTTGTATTTCCTGCCGAAATTCCATCAATGTTAAATCCTCTACGGGTTATTAGACTTGTTACCTTTGAAAGAACTCCAGGATGATTATTAACCAGTACTGAAACAATATGATCAGAAAGCTGTTGTTTCTCTTTCATTAATTTTCCCCCTGGAATTCCGTTATAGCGTTATCAAGCGGCTTCCCCGCAGGTACCATAGGAAGCACATTTTCCTTTGGATCAACAACAGCATGAACAAGCATACTGGTTTTACACTCAGCGAGTTCACGAATAACCTCTTCCGCATGAGCAGGATCTTCCAGCCTGACCGCCTTTATTCCAAAAACCTCAGCAAGCTTTAAAAAATCAGGATTATCCTCCATATTAGTCCCCGAATATCGTTTTTCAAAAAGGAGCTCCTGCCACTGGCGTACCATTCCAAGATAACTGTTATCCAGAATAATCATTTTTATTTTTAAATTATATTTCCGTATGGTATTCAACTCCTGCATATTCATTTGAAACCCGCCGTCTCCTGAAAACATAAGCACCTGCCTCTCAGGATTCCCGACTGCTGCTCCTATGACAGCAGGAAGTCCATATCCCATAGTACCAAGGCCCCCTGAAGTAAGAAAAGTCCGGGGATACCGAAGCCGATAGTACTGAGCTACCCACATTTGATTCTGTCCGACATCCGTTGCAACAATCGTATCATCGGGAAATATTTTTGACGCCAGCTCCACCAGATACTGGGGCTTTAAAAGCCCTGTTTTCTTATAGGTAAGCGGATTTTTTATCCTGTACCTGTCTATCTCCTCAACCCACGATGTATAATCTCCATGGATCTCCGCCAAATTCAATTCTTTAAGAACAGCCTTCGCCGGGCCAACTATTGGCAGATCAACGGGAATATTTTTACCAATTTCTGCCGGATCAATATCTACATGTATTATTTTTGCGTTTTTAGCAAACACGGAAACATCACCTGTTATTCTATCGGAAAAACGCACTCCAATTGCAATAATAAGATCAGCATTCTGTATAGCGTAGTTGGCATACTGAGCACCATGCATTCCGACAAATCCGCAAAAGAGCCTTTCATCCTTCGGATTAATACC
>CAYSXD010000216.1:0-3986 GCA_964434925.1 uncultured Spirochaetaceae bacterium | reverse complement strand
ACCAGAATCTCAATTTTTCTTTCTATCTTATTTAAATCTTTTTCAAGGCCTTTAGCAAGCTTTATCCCCTCTTCAAAAAGAGAGACAGCTTCTTCCAGAGGAATTTTACCTTCTCTCATTGTATCGTTCAGATCTTCCAGCCTGGAAAGGCGTTCCTCAAAAGTTTTCATGAATTAACCTCCTCAATTTTACCGGAAGCACTTCCTGTCGCAAAACGAAGTGCTATAGTTGTGTTTTTCTTCAATTGATGTGATGAAGTTACCAGGACCCCATTTTCTTTCAGGGTTATAACAGAATAACCCTTTTTTAAGATTTCAAGAGGAGAATTGCCGGTTATTTCAGTTCTCAGTAATTCAATCCGGTGTTTTCTTTCTCTCCTTAAAATTTCAAAGGAAGCGAGGATCCCTTCTTTCCCATCATCAAGACGCATCATGACTGGTTGAATAATCTGCCTAAAAGAGTTCTCAAGGTTTTCCGGTGTAAAACGCTCGAGAAGAAGATGAATCCGCTCTATCCGTGCGGATAAATTTTCAGTCAGCATTCTACGGTAACTCTTTACCCGATCAGCCAGCTGTTCCCTGCTTGTACTGACAATTTCCGCCGCAGCGGAGGGCGTAGGTGCGTTCCTGTCCGCAGCAAGATCGGAAAGCGATGTGTCTATTTCATGTCCCACTGCAGATATAACAGGAATTATTGATTCTGCAATAGCCCTCACTACTTCTTCATGAGAAAAGGGAAGTAAATCTTCAAGTGATCCTCCACCCCGGCTCACTATAATAACATCGCCTAAGTGGAAGGTATTTGCGCGACGTATTTGAGCGGAGATTTCACCTGCCGAGGCATCCCCCTGGACAGCAGCAGGAAGAATAACGACATCAACACCAGAACTCCTTCTCCCAAGGACTTGCAGTATGTCTCTGACAGCAGCCCCGGTTGGGGATGTTACAATTGCTACACGGGAAGGAAGGGAGGGTATTGCTTTTTTTCGGTCCGTATCGAAATATCCCAAACCCGCTAATTTTCTTTTCCGGCGTTCAAGCATAGCCAGAATATTCCCTTCTCCGGATATTTCCATACTTGTGCAGATAATTTGGTAGGTACCACGCTTACTGTATACGGATAAATTTCCTTTTAAAATAACTTTTTGACCATCTGAGGGAAGGAATGTTACTCCGTATGTTCTCCCTTTAAACATTACTCCGGATATCATGGATTTCTCATCTTTCAATGAGAAATACCAGTGTCCTGTGCTGGATGGTCTGAAATTAGAAATTTCTCCCTCTACCGTAACTGTAGGAAGAGAGGATTCAAGTATTTCCTTTATGAGAGAAGTAAGATCAGATACCTGATAGATTACTTCAAAGGGTGGGACCATGTATTTATAAAATATGTTCGAGAAAACGTTTTGTTCGGTCTTCTTTCGGGTTTGAAAAAACTTCCTCGGGTGTTCCCTCTTCCACAATGCTGCCGTCATCCATGAAAATAACACGATCAGCGGCCGCACGGGCAAATCCCATTTCATGGGAGACAACCATCATTGTCATACCTTCTTTCGCCAGATCCAGCATAACATCAAGTACTTCTTTTATCATTTCAGGATCAAGTGCCGATGTCGGTTCATCAAAAAGCATAACTTTTGGGTTCATTGCAAGAGCCCGGGCTATAGCAACACGCTGCTGTTGGCCACCGGACAGCTGAGAAGGGTAAGCATTTTCTTTATCCTCAAGCCCTACACGTTTCAGAAGTGCCCGCCCGTTTTTAAGAGCTTCCTTTTTACTGGCCTTTTTCACCGTTAAAGGTGCCATGGTAATATTTTCAATGGCGGTAAGGTGGGAAAAAAGGTTGAAACTCTGAAAAACCATACCAACTTCTTCACGAATTTTACGAATATCTGAATATTTCGCGGTTACCGAGTTTTCATAGATCCAAATTTCACCTGAAGTTAAGGTTTCAAGTCTGTTTACACTGCGAAGGAGTGTGCTTTTTCCACTACCCGAAGGACCAATAATAAGGACAACCTCACCGGGAGAAATATCAAGTGTAACACCTTTAAGTGCATGCACTCCTCCAAAGTTCTTTACTGCGTTTTCTATATGTAGAATTGGTTTATCGTTCATGCTGTTTCATCCTGTGTTCCATAAGTGCTACCAGTCTGGATAAAAACAACGTTATTATCAGATACACCAGTGCAATGATCGTATAGGTTTCAAAATACTTGAATGTCGTGGATGCATATTCTCTCCCCCGCCGAAGTAAATCGGAAACAGCAAGTATGGAAACAAGTGAAGAATCTTTCAGTAAAGCAATAAATTCATTTCCTATAGGAGGCATAATTATTTTAAAGGTTTGAGGAAGAATAATCTTACGGATGGCCTGGCTTCTGCTAAGTCCAAGTGCCAGAGCTGCTTCCATCTGTCCTTTTGGAACTGCCTGCAGACCAGCCCTGAAAATTTCACCAATATATGCTCCATAGCAAAAAGACATAGCAAAAACAGCTGATGTCATTCTGGGAAGCCGGACCATTTTACCAAGGGCATAATAGATATAGAAGAGCTGAACGAGCAGCGGTATTCCCCTAACTACCTCAACGTAAATGGTTGCAATTCTGTTAATGATTGTAATTCGGGAAATACGCCCAAGACCGGTAAATAAACCGATTAAAAGGGCAAAAATAATAGAGAGTATTGTAACCTGAAAGGTTTTTACAAT
This sequence comes from uncultured Spirochaetaceae bacterium, assembly GCA_964434925.1. Taxonomy (GTDB): domain Bacteria; phylum Spirochaetota; class Spirochaetia; order B11-G9; family B11-G9; genus S145-15. The sequence continues at coordinate 1,277 of CAYSXD010000216.1, read as the reverse complement.
GCCGTCAGGTATAAAAACCAGTATGTCCCTATAGGGATCAGGTTTTACGATAGGAAGGATAATTAAAATAGCTACAGCCCCGAAAAACGAGAGATTCCATGCTGAAAAAATAGAGTGCTCATTCCTGTCAGGAATGAGCGCTCCATCTGATATTTCTATTTTCCGGTGCTTTATCTCAGCCACTTGTCTTTTAACTCGTTAGCTTTACCGGAATCCATAACCGCTTTCAGCCCTTTGTTAATCTTGTTGAGAACTTTGGAGTTTCCCTTTTTAACGGCTACTCCATAAAACTCTTTGGTAAAAGGCTTTCCCATAATTTTTAAAGATTTTTTGTATTTGTCATTCTGGAGAACATAGTTTGCAGCAATTGGCGAGTCACATACAACACCGGCAATTCTGCCATTGGCAAGGTCTTCAATAGCAAGTCCAATTTCATCATATGTTTTTAAATTTACACCGGAAACATCCTTTATGGCGAAAGCTCCGGTGGTTCCAATCTGAGCACCGACATCTTTACCTTTCAGATCAGCCAGTACTTTTGATCTGTTATCTCCTTTTGGGACAATAAGAACCTGTCCGGCATTGATGTAGGGAATGGAGAAGTCCATAGTTTTTTTTCTTTCAGCAGTTATTGTGACAGAAGACATAACTGCGTCATAATCACCGTTGGCAAGCCCGGCAAAAATACCATCCCACGCTGTATTTTTAAATTCAACTTTAAATCCCGAGGCCTTGGCGGCAGCATTCATAAAGTCAATATCAAAACCAACAATCTTTTTATCGGTATTAACAAATTCCATTGGAGGCCATGTCGCATCGGTTGCAATAACAATTGTATTTGAGCTTTCTTTTTGTCCTTCTGCAAAGAGAGGCAGTATAGCCAGAAACAGCACCATTACAAGAAAAAAAGTTTTTTTCATAGAGAACTCCTTGTATTTTTTACTTCTTTGTTAAGAAGTATTTATTTTACTAGGATAAACATTTTTTATGGTTTGTCAATAATTGAAGATAAATTTAACCGCCTACCGTCCCGGGGTAGCGAAAAATTGTTGTACCAGGATTCACATTATTGCAATATTTATTATTAATGAGTGATTGACATAATGGAAAAGACGTTTTATATTCTGCATATATCATTATTGTGAATATATAGCCATAATAAGATATAATTATTACTATTTTTGTATTGTTTGGCCTGTTTTAAAAAAAAATGGGGGGAGAAGCGTTTATGAAAAAAATTAAGGGTTTCATCATTTTTCTGATAGTGGTAGCCCTTA
>CAYSXD010000215.1:0-3997 GCA_964434925.1 uncultured Spirochaetaceae bacterium | reverse complement strand
GTACCAAGGAAAGCGAGCATCTGGGAAATATATTCAGAAAGCTGAGCAGAAAAATGCTCCTGGTCAATTGCAAGATCCTCTTTTTCATTATCATCAATTGTATCAAAATATTCCAACAGAGTGTTTTGACGGTATTCGTTAACAGGAATACCGTTGTTTTGCAGAAAGACCATTGCAAATGGATATCGTGTCAGGAGTTCATCCAGTGTTATAGAAATCAGCTCTTCAGTTGTTTCGGTCATTATTCTATCCCTTCCCGCGGAGTAACTTTACCCAGATCTATTTTGCGTACATTACCCATCTGGTAATGAGCTCCGATTCTGGTTTCACCGAGGCAGTAGGAACAGAGGGCGGCAGGCATGGAAAAACGGAGAGTTTTTCCATGCAGTGAGGTTACATGATTATCCTTATCGTAGAGAAGCGTTGAAAGTTCGAAGCTTCCCTGTCCGGTAAGTCCGTTTACATGAAGTATCATTGCCTTTGGATTAACACTGTGTACACGGGACGCAAAAACCTCCCTCTCCGCCTGGGAAACAATATCCCCTTTGGTAATCACCACAATATCAGCACTCTTGAGCATAGGCCCTATTTTTTTAGGGGTACCTATGCCGCTTAAGTTATCAATAACACATATAGCCTGTATCCCCTTTATATAGGGTGAACAACGATTACAGAGTCCCGCAGACTCACTTATTAAGAGATCAAATTCTTTTTCCACTCCCCAGTCAACAACTTCTTCAATGTTGCTGACAAAATAATGGTCGGGACAGAGTCCTCCTGAGAGGCCTTTGCGAACCTCGACTCCCGCTTTTTCGTACAGAATATCATCGTCCGTATACAGACAGTCAAATTTGACGACTCCAACCTGAATCCCTCTCGTTTTAAGTGATTCAATTGTTTTTAATATTACAGCCGTTTTCCCGACAGAAGGCGGTCCCGACACTGTTACAAGATTCATGCAGACACTCCTTCTCTGACGGATTCATCAAAAAGCCTCTCACATTTGTGTATTGTTTCCGCTATATCGATGCTATAGATGTAGTCCCATCCAAGCCAGGAAAATGATTTGTCACTGTTCAGCCTGTTATCAACATCGGGGTGAGTGCTGGGAAAGAGACCCTGATGGGCAAGAATTTCCCCAACTTTCCTCGAGGCAAAAAAATTAACAACATCCTGCAGTGCTTCCTGGCGGTCCGCTTTTGCCAGCATAAAGAGAGGGCTGATAATTGCACCGTCTTCGGGCCATACAGCCGTCATAGTGCTTCCTTCTCTGACGGTCTTTGTGAAAAAGTAAGGGAGAATGGTAATCACCGGCCGGTTAACTGCTTTTTTTTCACTTTTTACCATTTGAGAAGGATGGAGTGATTCAAGAAGGCTGCGGCCTAGTTTACGAACACCTTCATCGCCAAAGCGTTTATGAATATTCAGGAGCATCCCGTTAAAGAGATCAAAATCTCCCACCGGAAGCGACACACTGTTCTCAAATTCGGGTGCAAGAATATCCTCCCATGTTCGGGGGACTTTTCGGGATCCGATATCTTTCAGGTTTACAAGAAAAACAGCAGGAACAACACCAATCATTGAATAGTGACCGCGGGGATCAGCCAGGTCATAGTTCTCAAAAGCAGGATTAACAGCTTTCCCAGGCAGAAGGTCTTTAAAAACACCTTCCTTTTTAAATTTACCAATTTTTTTCTCATCAAAAAAAAGATCAAAGCCGGCAGAAATAAAAAGATCAGGAATGTCTGAAGGATTGGTAATATTTTTAAGATTATCATCTATCCATTCGACACCCATCGAAGCCGCTTTCAGCTGATAGTTCAGTAAAACATTATGCTTTGCTTCATACTGTTTCGCGAAAGCATTAAAAGATTCAAGAAGTGGAATTCTTACCGGGCAGGGTAGAAGGCCGGCAATGGTAAGATGTTTTTTGGTTGAATCTCTTTTCCTGGTATCCCGATCAAGCGTTATATCGTTTGATTCACGTGAGTTTTCTATTGCCGAGATGAGTAGTTTTGAAAAAGAATCAGCATCCCGGTTTTGGAATGACAATGCCAGTTGCAGATTGATCTTTCTTCCAAAGTCTACCCGCTTCGATTCTTCAGACATCTGGGGAAATCCATTTTCCACAAAAATAACAGTTGTTTCGGGATATTTTTCAGTGATCTCAAACAGAGTATCTTCTAATTTGAAATATTTTTCTTCCATAATAAATTCCTTTGAAATTCAGATCAGACGAAATCGTTGGGATTATAATATATATTAGTAAAAAGATAATGTAAAGGGTGAAGGCAGAATTATTTGCGTCTCTACTTTTCCAAACCCATTATTTTATCTACACGCCGTGCGTGCCGGTCACCCTGAAATTCAGCATCAATAAAGGCATCAATCATTTTTTCAACTGGTTCCGTATAATTAATTCTACCGCCAAATGCGATGAAATTGGCATTATTATGCTCTTTTGACATCCGCGCCGAATATATGTTCTGAGGAAGTGCACACCGAATTCCTTTCATTTTATTGGACGAAATACTTATTCCGATACCTGTACCGCAGCAGACAACACCGAATTCATATCCGCCTTTGTTAAATTCAAGACAGGCTTTCTCTGCCATGTCAGGATAATCGACTGAAACGGGGGAGTCTACTCCTACATTCTCTGTTGCAAATCCTCTGTCCCTAAGATACTGCGCAATTTTATTTTTTAATTCATACCCGCCGTGATCGGCGCCGAGAACTACCTTTTTCAAAATGTTACTCCTTGTTTCCCTGGGATATGGCTATCCCTGAGGAAAATCAAATTCTTTTTCAAAAAGTTCCTTCAGTACTTTGCATTCAGTTTCTTCATCAGGACCGTTGACTTCTATCTGTATCTCCGATCCTTTTACAAGACCCAGTGAAAGAAGAACCATAATAGAATTTAAACTGTATCGTTCTCCATGTGATATAATGACAACGCTGCCGGGAAAACCCTTGAGTGCCTCGAAAATAATCCCGGATGGCCGGACATGAATTCCGGCACTGTTTTTTATTACAGCAGTTGCTTTTACCATAGGATATCAGTATAAGAGGATAGATAGGTTCTTTTCTAGAGAGGAGAGAGAAAAAATGGAGAGTTTTTTCGAAATCACTTACTATCTCTTGGTAAAAATGATTAAAATGTATACAGTAGCTGTATGAAAATAAAGACTTTTGTCCTGGTATTTGCTATGAGTATATTTTTATTTCTTGCAGGATGTAAGAATAAAGATGCCTCTTTTGTTTCAGGGGAGCATTATGCACTGGGAACGATAAATACCATAAAAATACTTTCGCCCAGTGCTGACAAAATTATAAAGGGAAGTTTCAAAATCATTGATTCAATAGAATCAAAGATGAGTAAGAATATTAAAACCAGTGAAGTAGCACGGATAAATGAAATGGCAGGAATATCACCTGTTACCGTATCTTCCGAAACATTTTTTGTTATCAGGAAGGGGCTTGAAATATCAAGCCTTGGTGATGGAGCCTTTGATATTACCATTGGGCCGGTTGTTTCCCTCTGGGGAATTGGTACGGATCATGCCCGAGTGCCGCAAACATCTGAATTAAAACAGGCGCTCAATCTTGTAAATTATAAAGATGTAGTTCTTAATGATAAAGATTCTTCCGTTTTTTTAAAGAGAAAAGGTATGAGTATTGATTTGGGCGGTATTGCAAAAGGATGGGCGGCCGACAGCGTTTATAAATATTGCACTCAGCACGGGGTAACAAAAGGAATCATAAATCTGGGTGGAAATGTTTTTGTTATCGGGAGAAAATCAGAAGAGAGCGAGTGGCATGTCGGGATTCAAAATCCTGAAGAATCACGGGGAAATTATCTGGGAATACTTTCTGTAAGTAATGAAGCGGTTGTTACCTCAGGAAAATATGAACGTTTTTTCATTGAAAACGGGAAACGATACCATCATATTTTTAATACTTTTACAGGGTATCCTGTTGAAAATGGTCTGATTAG
>CAYSXD010000214.1:0-4008 GCA_964434925.1 uncultured Spirochaetaceae bacterium | reverse complement strand
TAATTTTATCAAAAATTTTACTGTAATACAAACTAGAGGTCACATCGCCTGAAAGTCCGTTAACTGAAGATATTTTAGCAACTTCATTTGTAGTTGTATTGTAAGTAAAAATAGCATTGTCTACAATTGCATATATTTTATCTTCTACTTTAATAAAATCTTTAACATTATTATAAGAGTAAAAATCTTCCCAACTGTTAGAATAGTCAATCTGTGACAGTATTATATTCGTAAAAAGAAATATAAATATTTGAGTTGCTTTTTTCATATTATTAACATTCAAATATATTTATTAAAAACGGAATAAAGAAAGTTATAGTAGTAATTAAAACTTAGTGCAAAAAAAAACCTTGAACATCGTATTTCGAATTACAATGTTCAAGGAATAAATAAATCAACCCCAAAGACTTATTTAATGTTTTTAATGTATCGTGCCAAAACCCCTCTTGACATTAATACGTAACAAATATACACTTGAAAATTGTTACTTTTTTAATAAATAAACAAATGAAATTAAAAAATGTATAAATGGCGCGTTTTATACTACAAATGGTTTTTTGTCAAATTTTAAACTTATACAATTAAAGCTGTGATTTGTTGTATTTTAGAAGTTAACAACCTCAACAGATTTAAAATCCCATATAATTCCTTTCTTCTTATAAATTACTTTTTTAATAAAATCTTCGTTATTAAATTTTATCATTCTTATATATATGGTTTCTTTAATATTTTGACAAACACTTCCTAAACCTATAAACTTAAGCGAATTAGAAGAATTATTAATATCTTTTAATATTTCTGAATCTGATGGTATTGAAAATTTTAATATAGGCATTTTGTTAACTGTAATAGAAAATTATACCACCAATTTAGTTAACTTAAATTCAACTTTTGTTTAAAATTTGCCATTTAAACAAAAGGATATATAAATGGTGCGTTTATTTTAATAAATGGTTAACCTGTTAAGATATTGGAAAGCTAATTGACACCAAAGTTCCTGTTTTTTCTCCAGAAGAAATATCTTTGGTTTCAATATGAACATCTTCATTTTTGTATAAAATTCTAATTCTATTTTCTGTAGCACTTGCACCAAAAAACTTTCGTCTTTCAGATAAAGGAGTTTTTATTCTTGTTTTGTTAATTCCTATACCGTTATCTAATATAGTGCATAAAACGTTATTTTGATCTTTTTTTATGGTTAACTCAATTGTTTTTTCACCTTCTTTTTTCATAATGCCATGCCATATTGAATTCTCTATAAATGGTTGTAAAAACAATGGAGGTACCTTTATTGCATCTAAATTTAAATTTTTATCTATATTAACTATATAGTTAAAACCTCCTGTAATGCGCATTTGTTCAAGTTTAACATATAATGCCAAAATACCTAACTCTTCTGAAAGTGTTGATGTGGTACTTGATGAACTATTTAATATAACACGTATTAATTTCGAAAATTTAGTTATATAATCAGAAGCTTTTTCTACTTCATTTTTTATTACAAAATTATTGATAGAATTTAGTGAGTTGAACAAAAAGTGAGGATTCATTTGGCTTTGTAATGCTGTCATTTTAAGCTCTTCCATTTCTTTTAATTTTACCGCCAGTCTTACCTCTGCGTTTTTGCTTTTTTGTTCAATTCTTTTAATTATAAAACCAAGTATCACAGAGAATATTATACATTGTAGTATTGCTCCGAGATACACAAAAAACATAGGTTGAACACCAAAATCAGTAAAAAATTCTAATCCCGTAAATATTTCAATAAAGCTAATATTTGCTAAAACAACGTAAATTAACGATCCAAAAATGAAATAACGTGCAGAATTATCATCAATTCTAGTAAATATTATATAGTATGAAATTAATGTGAAAATTGTTAAAAGAGGTGATACTATAGTAAACGCTTTAACCTGAAACTCATAACCAAAAAAGAATTGAATTATAACAAAAAGAACCGCTAACAATAACAATGCTTTTATTTCAATTTCAAAATACTTATCCCATCTTAATAGGTGTGTTCTTGTGTCTAACAAATCTCTTGCAAATTCTACATAGGCTGCATAGGCTAAAAATTGGATTGAAAAGTTTAGATAAAGATATATTTCTTTAAAATTTCCAGAAACAACATCTTGTAAAAAATAGATACTTAACGCTAATAAATACAAACTGTAATATAAATACAGTTTACTCCTATTTTGGAAAAAAATTAAAAAATGGTATACGAATAAAACGAAAAGACCTCCTCTTATCCACGAAAATATTTCAGAATGAAAATCTAAAAGCATTATTTATCTAGGTATAATTTTTTAAATAATTCAGCCTTCCTATTTCTACTTATACTGGCTGTTAACCCATTTGTCATAATAAGTTCCCCTCCTAATCCTTTTAAATATTCTTTGATGTGGTTTAGGTTTATTAAATAAGAATTATGAACTCTAAAAAATTCAGAAAATTGAAACTTTTTTTCTACTTCTTTTAGTGTTTTAGAAACCAATATTTGCTGTTCAGATTTAAGGAAAATTGTGGTATAGCTTTTGTCAGATTTCAACATTATAACATCATCTTTATCTAATAAATAAACTTTACCATCAGCAGATATATTAATTTTATCATGATTATTGTCATTTAAATTATTTAACAATAATTGTAATTTATTTTCAAGTAAATCTCCTTTTTTAGATTTTTTTATTTTATCCATTGATGCAAGTAACTCGTCTTTATCAACAGGTTTTAATAAATAATCAATAGCCGAGACCTTTATAGCTTTAAGGGCAAATTCATCATGAGCTGTTGTAAAAATTAGATTAAAATCTCTGTTTTCTACTTTTTCAATCATAGTAAAACCATCCATTTCAGGCATTTGAATATCTAAAAATACAACATCAGGTTTTTGCTCATTAATAATCTTAATAGCTTCAATTGGAGAATTACAAGTAGTAATTTCTACATTATCTATATAATTATTTAATTTCCATTCAAGAGCTTCTAATGCGTCTTTTTCATCGTCGACAAGTAATATTTGTAGCATAACTATAGTGGTGACGTTAGATTAATTTTAATGCAAGATACAACTTTTTTATTTTTGAACTTAAAAAATTTAATCCTTAATTTTAATTTTTCTATTTATTTCGTTTCCTAATTCATCAACAACTGTTATCAGGTATTCACCTGATTTTGGTTGAATTTCAATTTCGTGAATATTTTGAGTAATTCCTATAAATTGTTTGTTTAAATACCAAAAAACTTTTGCTTCATAATTTGAATGTACTAATTTTAGTATCAAACTGTTTTTATCACCTTTAAAATTCTTTGTGAAATATATTGTTTCGTTATCTTTTGGAATTATAAAATCCATAGGATTCTTATTTTCACTTAAACAATCTTTTCTAAAATTAGGTAATTTTTTATAAAATGGATGGTGTTTTTGATAATAAAATTCTTGCAAAGGAGGTAAAACAAACCAACTTTTGTGAACTATGTTTAACTGTATTTCACAAGATGTATTTACTTGAAATTCTTCATTTTTATCTAAATGAACTAAAACATGGTAAGGGCAAGGAACTGTTTTTAAACCTGCTCGCTGTACAAAAATACTGTCTTTAACCTCACAAATATCACTAGCTCTGTAACCACTTTTACTACAAACAGGTATTTTAACTAATTCATCAAAAGGAAGGTTAAACCAATTACTTTTAGGTAGTATATCAAATACATCAAATAATATGGGTGCTGCCGTAGAAACACCAATCAAGCCAGGTCTTCCTTCTCCATCCGCGTTTCCAACCCAAACACCCACAACATAATCTTTTGTGGTTCCTATTGCCCAAGCATCTCTAAATCCAAAACTTGTTCCTGTTTTCCATGCGATCTTATTTGCAGCATTAAAAAACTGCCAATTTTGATTACCTTCTGGTCTGTTTACTTTATTCAATGCTTCAAAAGTTAAGTATATAGAGCCTGCATCAAAAATTGTTTTTTCTGTTGAAATCTCACCAAAATTTGGTT
>CAYSXD010000213.1:0-4051 GCA_964434925.1 uncultured Spirochaetaceae bacterium | reverse complement strand
CAGAGAAACGAGGCATAATGCGGGGTTTCTCGTTATTGAGAAAATTGCTTTTCTTCGGTCTGTTAAACTTAAAAAACCTCTGTTAAAAAACTACAGAATTGGAACGGGGCGGATAAAGGGTGAAGATTTTGTTCTTGTCCAGCCCCTTACCTATATGAATAGGTCAGGGATGGTAATTCCTTCTTTACTGAAAAAGTATCACAGAATTCTTAGCCGTACAGTAATAATTGTTGATAACCTGGATCTTCCCGAAGGAACTTGCAGAATCAAGAAAAGAGGATCTTACAGCGGACATAACGGCCTTAAGTCTATTCTTGCCTCTATTGGATCAGAAGGATTTATCCGTCTTTTTATCGGGATCGGACGGCCTGCAGAAAAGAACCAGGTGATTTCTTATGTCCTTTCCAGACCTGATGATGAGTCGTATCCAAAATTTATGGCGGGTATTGAAAAAGCTGCTGAAGCAGCTCTTAAACTGGTATATTTGCCTATGGATGAGGTCCTCAATGTCTATAACAGGCGATGACATTTTTCATCGTGTTTCAGAATTTTTAAAGGATCTGGGTTTATCGGAGAAATCATCTGTGCTTGTTGGATTTTCCGGAGGCCCTGATTCAACAACGCTGCTTCATTTACTGAAGAGATTGCAGCCTTCTTTAAACTATTCACTTTCAGCGATATATATCGACCACGGTATACGAGGCAGCGAAATAATGGAAAAAGAATGCCTTCGGGTGATTCGGATTGCCAGGAAAATGGACGTTGCTCTTGAAATGGTGCATGTACCTTCCGGAAAAATCAGAAAAGTGTCAATTAATGAAAATAAAAGTATTGAAGAAACAGCCCGGGATTTCAGATACGAAATTTTTCAAAAAAAGAAAAAAAATAATAAGTACGGATACCTGGCGTTGGGGCATAATCTTGATGATACTCTGGAAACCCTCATTATGAGGTTCTTCCAGGGATCCGGGATTCATGGATTAAAAGGAATTGCCGCGTTAAAGGGCTGGATTATCCGTCCGTTGAATACGGTGTCAAAAGAAATAATTAAAGAGTATGTAATAAAAAATAATCTTGAAATAGTTACCGATGAAACAAATAATCAAACAGTATATTTAAGAAATCAGATACGGCACAAACTGATTCCGGAAATTAATAAGATTTTTCCAGGGTATAAAAAAGCGTTATTGAATGTAACCCGAAAAATGGAGATGGCTGAGTACTATATTACTGAAAAATCGGGAGATTTTGGGCGGTTTTCCAATGAAAATGGAGTTATTTTTTTATCCCCGGACGATTTTTTTTCGCTTTCCCCTTTCGAAAAAATGGAAATCCTTTATACGAGCTGGGATAAATGGATCGAAAAACCAAAAACTCAGTTACCTTTTGGAAACATTTACCGGACTCTTTATCAAAAGCAGCCAGGTGAAAGCGATAAAGTTCTTGGTGGCTTTCAATTTTTTCTCAGGAAGGTAAAGGATAAGTTTTTTTGGAAGAGACTTGTCGTTTTTGCAAAAAAAAGTTATCTTAGTGTGATAACTTTGGGGACTTACCGGATGCCATCCGGATTGGTAATTGATATAACACAGGGTAAACAGGTTATTGAGAGCGGCGCATGGCTATATCCGGATCTGGTTGATAATCCACTGATTGTCCGATCAAGGAATCCAGGTGATTTTATCTGTCTTACTGAGGGAAGAAAGTCTATAAAAAAGTTATTTGGAGAATGGAAAGTTCCTGGAGATGATAGGTGGAAGATACCGATCATTGAAGATAGAACCGGTATACTTCTTGTTCTTGGTGAAGGATTCGGTTATAAAAACAGGGTTACCGTCAGGCATAAGAAAGCCGATATGGAAGTTTCCGTTAGAAAGTTAGTGTTTAAAACATACATGGAGTAGTAACGTTGGATAATCAAAACGATCAGAAAAACAATAATAAAGACAGAGGGAATCTAAAGTTCGATTTTAATAAGAACAGGTTTGCTCTTTTCTTCTTAATTTCGCTCATTGCAATGTTTTTTATACTTTTTCTTGTTAACGGGGAAAAACCTTCTCTTGAGATTCCTTATTCAACCTTTATATCATATCTTGGTAAGGGACAGATAACCTCTGTAAAGATACTGGATGATAATGAAATCTATGGAACCCTGTCAGGTGAACCGGGTAAAGCATCAGCTTTTAAAACACGGATCCCCTATTATGACGACCAATTAATGAAAGATCTTCGCGAAAAAGGTATAAAGGTTACCGGAGCTCCCAAACCTGTCTCTGTTGGAGAAATTATTTTACAGTTGTTGCCATGGTTGTTATTCCTCTTCTTTTTCTGGTTTATGTTTCGTCAGGTTCAGGGAGGGGGAAACAAAGCTTTTTCTTTTGGAAAAAGCAGGGCAAAACAGTATACCGGTGAAAAAGAGAAAATACATTTTTCGGATGTTGCAGGGCAGGAAGAAGCGAAATATGAGCTGACTGAAGTTGTTGATTTTTTAAAGAATCCTTCAAAATATACAGAAATGGGTGCTAAAATTCCAAAAGGTGTGTTACTTGTCGGACTGCCGGGGACAGGAAAAACGCTGATGGCTAAAGCAGTAGCCGGTGAAGCTGATGTACGTTTTTTCCATATGTCCGGTTCGGATTTCGTGGAAATGTTTGTCGGGGTCGGTGCAAGCCGGGTACGGGATCTTTTTGAAAAAGGCAGGAAAAATGCTCCGTGCATTTTATTTATAGATGAACTTGATGCTGTGGGAAGAACCCGCGGGGCAGGATACGGCGGTGGAAATGATGAACGTGAACAAACACTCAATCAAATGCTGGTAGAAATGGATGGCTTTGATACGAAAGATGGTGTTATTATTCTAGCGGCTACAAACAGGCCTGATGTTCTTGACCCGGCGCTGTTGCGTCCTGGTAGATTTGATCGACAGGTTGTTGTCGATATGCCTGATGTTCGTGAAAGAGAGGAAATTCTCAAAATACATTCCGAAAAGATACCACTTTCAAAGAATGCTGATTTGAATCTCATTGCTAAGGCAACTCCCGGTACTTCAGGAGCTGATCTAGCCAATCTTGTTAATGAAGCAGTTATTTTTGCAGCAAGAAATAATGAAAAGAAAGTGACGACGAAACACTTTGAAGAAGCCAGGGATAAATTGTTAATGGGAATAGCAAGAAAGTCCAAGGTCATTACTCCTGAGGATAAAAAGGCAACTGCATATCATGAAGCAGGTCATGCTCTTCTTCATTATCACCTGAAAAATTCAGATCCTCTTCATAAGGTAACAATTATTCCCCGGGGCAGAGCTCTTGGGATGGCTATATCTTTACCTGAAAAAGATTCATTTTCCCGTAAAAAAGGTTGGCTTGTGGACAGGATAAAGATTTCGATGGGCGGTTATGTAGCAGAGGAACTTATTTATTCTGAAACAACAACCGGAACTCAAAACGATATTAAACAGGCTACGGGTATTGCCCGGAGAATGGTTACCGAATGGGGAATGGGTGTAAGGACAGGTTTTATTTCATTGGGTAAGGAAGATGAACCGATTTTTATTGGAAAAGAGATAGCGCAGCATAAAGATTATTCCGAGGAAACGGCTCGCATTATAGATGAGGAAGTTAAGGCAATAATAGATTCCTGTCTTGCGGAAACCCGAAAAATTCTTTCGGATAATATTGATCAACTGAAAAAATTGGCGAAAGAGCTTATTGAAAAAGAAACACTTGACGATTCTGATATTAGAACACTGCTGGGGTTCCCTGATAAACCCAAAGGAACTGAAGATGACAGTGAAATTGATCAAAAAGGCGTCAGTAAATAAATGGAGTTATGCTCTTTTACTAATGTTTCTGGTACCGATATTTATCTATGCGAAAAGTCCGGCACAGCTTCAAAACGGATTGTTATCTGATCTGTATTTCAGAAACGCGGTAGAAGAATATAATGACGGCAATTATGAAATATCATGGAAGCTCAATTCTATTGCCTTATCATTCTCTTCTTATTCATCCGACCTTTTTTATTTAAAATCATTACAGGAATACAAAGAAGGTCA
>CAYSXD010000212.1:0-4069 GCA_964434925.1 uncultured Spirochaetaceae bacterium | reverse complement strand
TCTCAACAACAATATTCATTGTGTTAAGGAGGATCCGGTTATTTGAAATAACTCCATTAAAATCAGTATATTGTGATGTATCAATCTCAAACTGAGGTTTAATCAAAGCAATAACATATTTTTCACTGACAAGTTGTATTAATTTTGTTGCAGCACCATGAATCGAACGAAAAGAGAGGTCTGCGACTGCTGCATCGGGCCGGGGTTTAAGAGACGTAATATCCATGATATTGGTTTTTTCATGAACATAAACTCTTGAATCTTTACGAAGTCTGTAATCAAGCTGGTTATAGCCTACATCTACCGCATGTACTCCCTCAGCACCATGCTGTAGAAGGCAATCGGTAAATCCTCCGGTTGAACTTCCTCCGTCAACAAAAATTTTCTTACGGCATATAATATCCCATACCCGCAGTGCTTCTTCAAGTTTGATTCCGCCCCTTGAGACATATTTTTTTTTAATGATTTCTATTATATCCTGTGAAGCTACCGGATTTTTAGGATTTTTTTCCTTTTGATCATTTACTTTCACTTCACCACAAAGAATATGTGCATAAAGCTCATCACGGCTCAGTAAAGGGAATTCAATAGTCATCCTTTCAAGTAAGGTTGCCATAGACATTTTCTAAACAATCGATTCTTTCTGAAATCTTTCGAGAGACAGTGTCTTTCCGGTCTGTATATCTATCTTTGCAACTATACCGGAGATGATTGCTACATTATCAGATACAACAATTTTAAGGGGCAACTGAGTAAGAAACCGCCGAACGGAAATATCAGGACTACTCCCAATAACACTCAATGCCGGGCCGCACATACCTATGTCAGTAATATATCCAGTACCTTTTTCCAGGATTCTTTCATCAGCAGTTTGTACATGTGTATGCGTTCCCAGTACCAATGATACTTTACCATCCAGATAAAGAGCAAGAGCCTCTTTTTCTTCCACTGATTCAGCATGAAAATCTACAATAATACCATCTGTCTCTGCTTTAAGTTTTTTAATTATACTCATTGCTACCTGAAAAGGACAATCAAGAGGAGACATACTCAATCTGCCCTGCAGATTGAGTACACCTATCCTTACGCCTTTCTTTTCAATAATAACCCAACCCTTACCAGGAGCCATAGGTGGATAATTTGCCGGACGAATTATTGGTTTTTCTGAATCCAGCAGCGGAAAAATTTCTTTCTGCTGCCATACATGATTTCCGGTAGTAATAACATCGGCACCGACAGATAAAATTTGTTCTGTAACAGCTGGGGTTATTCCAAATCCGTCAACCGCATTCTCTCCATTAACTATAATAAAATCAGCCTTTCTCTCTTTTATAATTGACTTAAGACTACTGTAAACTGCTCTGACACCCGGTTGTCCATAAAGATCACCGAGTATCAAAGTATTAATTGTATTCGACACTTAAAAACCTTTACCTAACGTGCATACTCGATAACACGAGTCTCGCGAATAATAGTAACTTTTATACGGCCCGGGTAGCGAAGATCCGTTTCAATTTTCTTAGCAATTTCTTTTGCAAGATTCTTTGCCTTCTCATCATCCACCGCTTCATTATTTACTATAATTCTCAATTCACGACCAGCCTGAATAGCAAATGCCTTTTCAACTCCAGCAAAACTTTCCGATATTTTTTCCAGATTCTCTAACCTTTTAATGTAGTTATTTAATGTTTCCCTTCTTGCACCGGGTCTGGATGCGGAAATAGCATCGGCTATCTGAACAATAACAGACTCAATACAGTTAGGTTCTATGTCATTATGGTGTGAAATTATTGAATTAATAACTTTCTCGTTCTCACCAATTTTTCGAGCAAGTTCAGCTCCCAATTCTGCATGGTTTGAATCGCCTTCAGTTTCAATGCCTTTCCCAATATCATGAAGAAGACCACCACGTTTTGCAATTTCACGGTCTGCACCAATTTCAGCTGCAAGCATTCCACTTATAATAGCTACTTCTTTTGAATGATTCAGAACATTTTGTCCATAACTCGTTCGAAAATGAAGTCTTCCCAGAGCCTGCACACCTTCCCTGGATATATTATGCAGTCCCAGATCAAAAACAACTTTTTCACCTTCCTCATAAATTATTTGACTAATCTCTTTTGTTACCTTTTGAACAACTTCCTCAATACGAGCAGGATGTATTCTACCATCCTGTACCAGCCTCTCAAGAGCTACCCGGGCAATCTCCTTTCTTACTGCATCAAAACAGGAGATAACAACTGCTTCAGGAGTATCATCAATAATAATATCCACTCCGGTAAGAGTCTCGAGCGTTCGAATATTTCGCCCTTCCCTGCCAATAATTCGGCCTTTCATTTCATCATTCGGAAGATTTACAGAACTAATGGATACTTCCGAACTAACATCCGTAGCTAACCGTTGAATTGTTGTAATAATGATATCTCTGGCTTTTCTATCAGCAGTAAGCTGTGCTTCCGCTTCTATCTTGTTGATAACTACCTGTGAATCATGCCGTGCCGCATTCTCCATGGATTGCATAATAAGAATTTTTGCTTCTTCTTTAGTAATCCCGGCAACTTTTTCTAACTCTTTCTTCCAGTTTTCTTCTTCAACGACAAGATACTTTTCTCTTTCAAATACCTTTCTCTCTCGGTCTGTAAGCAGTGTTTTATTCTTATCAAGTTCATTCTGCTTCTTTTCTAGATTTTCCTCTTTCTGCAACAGCCTCCTTTCCAAACGCTGCAGTTCACTTCTACTCTCCCGATATTCTCGTTCCTGCTGATTCCGCTCTCTCTGGAGCTGATCTCTTGCTTCTAAAAGCTTTTCTTTTTTTAAAGATTCCGCTTCTTTTTTTGCATCACGATTTAAACGTTCAACTCTCTGCTCAGTAGAAGAAAGTTGAAACCTGGCATAGAGCCATCTAATTATCCAACCTAGAATCAAACCTGCGAGAGGAAGTATAATAAACAACATATATCGCATTTCTTCCTCCACAATCTGATCAGTATAAATAATAGACTGTAACTATTGCAATGTCAAGTTAACGTGAAATTTTTAGAGTTTTTTGTGGTGTATGACTTTTTTATGTAAAATTTGTGATTATGACCTCTAGTATGCTTTTCTTGCTCAAAACAGTTAAATATAGGCTAAACACACTTACATGGCAAAAATATTTATTAAATTATTACATTGTTTGTAATATTTCAATATAATCAGAGAGTTGCTTATTTGCATTCTTTAAAACTAAAACAAGAGCAGAATTCCCATTTTCATATATTGTTGGGAAAAATAAAGTTCCTCCAATATATTGAATATCTTCTTTCTCCAGTAATGTATCTACAACTTCTATAGCACCTCTGCCTGTTTTTATAAGAAAGATTTTTTTACCAATAAGTATTTCTTGTGCAAACATCTCTTCTGATTCAATCAAAAAATGAGTTACTGTTTCTTCTCTAAAACCAAGAGACTGGGAAAGGATCCACTTATCTCCAGTCTGTTTTATAATGCCAGTATATATTGCCTCCATTTTCCGGGAAATATTCATCAATAACTTCATGATTCCTATCTCCCCAGTCTTATAACTACGTGCACAATAATCCAAATCCAGGCCATTTTCTCCAAAAAGGGAAGTTACCATTCCCCCTTTATTATCCTTTTGATTTAGAGGGATTTGATGGCCCTGATCATGGGGAACTTCCAGATTAACACTGTGTAATCCAAGAAAGGTGCCGATACTGGTATCATCATTTCCATCGTTATCCATCACTACCGAATTAATAAGTTTTTCCAGACCTGAATCTTTTTTCAATCCCGATGTGGTATAAACATCATTTTTTATTGTATATATTCCTTCATCCAGTGTTATTGCATCAGATTGTTTCATAGAATTATAAAAATCAGAATACTGTTTTATTTCACATATTTTTTGTTTCAGACATGTTTCAAGCTGTTCTTTAAATAATCCTTTATAAGAAATTTTATCATCTATCGCCATCATTTTAACATCTTCTAGTTCCTCTAGTTCCTCTAGTTCCTCTAGTTCCTCTAGTTTTTCAGGAGCTTCCATGTCTTCCAAACCCTCAATGTC
>CAYSXD010000211.1:0-4087 GCA_964434925.1 uncultured Spirochaetaceae bacterium | reverse complement strand
TTTTAAAACAACTGAAACAGTTTAAAAAGCCTATGCTGCCCGTACCGGGAAATCATGATGTTGCGGATTCGGGTATTCTTCGATATTTAAGCATTTTTGGCCCTCTTTACTATTCCTTTTCCCATGATTCCACTCTTTTTATTATACTGAATGATTCCAATGAAGAAGATATTGATCCATGGCAGATGCGATGGTTTAAAGAAAAGCTGGAACAATCAAAAAGCTATAAGCATACGTTTGTTTTTATGCATGTACCAGTTTATGACCCCCGGAAGAGCCGTGAGGAGCAGCCGGGACATTCAATGAAAGGTCTGAATTCTGCCAGGGAGGTTCTGAACCTCATGAAACTGTACCCGATTGATATGGTTTTTACCGGACATATCCACGGCTATTTTAAAGGAGACTGGGAGGGAGTTCCCTATACCATCACAGGGGGTGGTGGTGCGGAAATGCTCTATTCAGATCCTGCCCACTATTTCTATCACTATATAAAAGTCACGGTAACAGATACTACTGTCTCATATGATCTGGTAAAAATGGATTCTCCGGACTTTAATTTTTTAGATCGGGTAGGTGCCTTTTTGTGGATATATTTCTATTCGTTTATCGTTATAAACTACTGGATCATTCTGCTGTGCATTGCACTTGGGGTTCTTCTCTTCCTCTATATAAAACAATACGGAAAGGACTTCCCATTTTCCATCACACGCAGGAAGAAATAGAGTACAAGGCAGGTACTTTCACTTTCATGAGCCTCTACCGATTGATAACCTTTGCAAAAATAAATTCTCAGAAAGATTTAGGAGACTTCTCATAATTTTCTAAGAAATATAGATCATATTGTTAGTATAAATTATTTTTTGGAGGTATTTATGAGTAAACGTATTTTTCTATTTACTCTCATTCTGGTTTATGCTATGAGTGTGAATTCTTTTGCTGCCGGGGATCAGGAAAAGAATGACCGCAAAAGGGGCGAACAGAAGGAGATCTTTGAACCGGCTTTCAGTGGAACAATACCAATAAAGGAAGCAGAGGGTAAAGACAGTACCGGGCTGGTAGCTCAATACAAAGATAATATTGTTGGGCTTGAAAAAGCTGGAGCTGCCGCGATTAAATCACATATGGGTTCCGGGATAAATGGAATTTCACTTAATGTTGAAAATGGTTATCTCGTATACAGTGTTTTGATGGATGATGGAACAGATATTATTGTTGACGCGGGGTCAGCTAATATTTTACATGAGGATAAACACACCCATGCGGGTAATGATGAAACCGGTTTGGAACAGCGTGAAGAAGAAAAGGGCAATGAATATAGTAAAGAAACATGAAGAGAATAGTTCACTGTACCTTTTGGGGCTGATTTTATATCAGCCCCATTATTTGATTAAGTGACAGAATTTTGGTATAGTGGGCCGGGAGAGCTGTAGAAGTTGGAAAAACCTGAAATGATTCTTATCATTGAAGATGAAATAAAAATTGCCCGTTTTCTTGAATTGGAGTTATCGCATGAGGGGTACAAAGTTTCAATTGAGCAGGATGGTTTGGCAGGATTAAAAAAATTGCAATCCGAAGCTTTTGATCTTATCCTTCTTGATGTCATGCTTCCTCATTTAAGCGGTATGGAAGTGTGCCGTAGAATAAGAAAAGAAAGTAACGTTCCTGTAATAATGCTTACTGCCAGGGGAGAGGTAACCTATAAAGTGATGGGCCTGGATATTGGTGCGGATGATTATTTAACCAAGCCTTTCGAGATTGAGGAATTACTTGCACGTATGCGCTCGGCTTTACGCCGGGGAAAAACTAAAGAACGGGAAGATAATGAGCTGATAATCGGAGATCTCTCATTGAGTAAAAAAACAAGAAGAGTTTTCAGGGGAGCAGATGAAATAGAACTTACAAAACGGGAATTTGAACTTCTTGAATATCTCATGGTAAATGAAGGATTGGTACTAAGTCGCGAGCAGATGCTTGAAAATGTGTGGGGGGTTAATTATTATAATACAACAAATTCCGTGGATGTCTATATCCGCTATTTAAGGGAAAAAATCGATTCCCGTTATGAAAAAAAGTATGTGCACACTGTTCGGGGCTTCGGTTATGCCATACATTCATGAAGTTTTTAAAGGAAAAATATCTGTTTCCTTTCGAATCGCTCTATACATAAGTATTGCTTTTTCATTCATCCTCCTGCTTATTAGTGTTATGGTTCTAAGCAGTGTTCATCTATTCCTGTTAAAAGAGTCCAAACAATTTTTACTGTATAATGAAAAAATAATTCGAAATGAACTTAAAAACTCTCCCGGAGACGAAATAAAAACGTTAAATGAACTAACAGTCAGCAAAAAAGTCCAGGCCAGTTTATACAGTATTAACGGAAAACTTCTATTTATAAAAAACCGGATGTTTCCTGATATTCTCATTGGTCGTGACGGTGTAAAAGAGATGAGGCTTCCTGATACTCAAGACGATCAGGAATATGACCGCTATGAGCAAAAAGGAAATGCCAACGACCTTCATTTTATGGTATTACGGTATACGGTGAATGAAAGCGGCAGTAAGTATATTATTCAGATTACTAAAGATTTATCAGAAGAGGACTATTTTATTTTTATTCTCGTTAAGTTCCTCATTATAACTAATATTGCCGGTCTTATTATAGCAGTTGCAATAGGATTTCTAATCAGCCGCAGGGTACTGAGCCCCATAACACGGGTTACCGATACCGCGTTACACATTTCTGCAAAAGAATTAACAGCCCGTATTCCGGATACCGGCCCTGAAGATGAACTTAAAAAACTGGCTTTAGCATTTAATAGCATGCTGGACAGGCTTGATGATTCTTTTAAACGGCAGAATAGATTTGTTTCCGATGCCTCTCATGAATTAAAAACTCCACTTTCTATTATAAATGGGTATGTTGGGATTCTATCCAGATGGGGGAAAGATGATCCACGGGTGCTTAGTGAATCTCTTGATGCAATAAAATCAGAGACCGGTAGAATGGCATCTCTTATAGATAAACTGCTGTTTCTGGCAAAAAATGAGGATGGTGTCTCGAACTTTAAAAAAGAATCTCTGGATCTGGGACTGCTTTTATATGGTATTAAGAAAGATGCAGCGATCTTGTTTCCCGGAAGAAAATTCAAATTCAAAATGGGAAAAAGATGTATGATTTCCGGAAATAACGATATTCTGCGTCAGATGTTTCTTGTTTTTCTTGATAACGCGGGAAAATATTCCAATAAAAACGGTAGTGTGATATTTTCACTTGCTAAAGAGAAGGAGAATATATTTGTCACGATAGAAGATGAAGGACCGGGAATAGAAGAAGAGAAATTGAAGTATATATTTGACCGGTTTTACAGACTTGATGACGCGAGGGACAAAGTCAGTGGAGGAGCGGGGCTTGGCCTTTCAATTGCAAAGGAAATAATAGAATTTCATGGTGGTTCCGTAAAAGTAGAGAGCCGCAAGGGTCGAAATACCATATTTACTTTATATTTTCCCGCCATTGAAAAAACAGGAAAAATAATTGAGTGAAATGTAAGGAGTGCAGCAAATGTTTGAACAGATAAATGAAAAAATCTTTATTGCGGTTAATTCTCTCGCAGGGAAAAGTAGTTTTCTCGATAATCTGGGTATTGCAGCAGCGAAATATCTGCCGATTATTTTTATGGCTGTTCTTATATATCTATGGTTTAAGAAGAATGAAAGAAAGAATATTGTTCTATTTGCAGTCTATTCAGCTGTTATTGGACTTGTACTTAATTATTTAATTTCAAAAATTTATTTTCATCCGCGTCCTTTTATGATTAATTTGGGAACACTTCTTGTTAATCATGCAGCTGACGCATCTTTTCCTTCTGACCATACAACCTTTATGGTCTCAATAGCTATGCTCCTGTTGTTTTTTAAAGAGACAAAAAAGATAGGGGGAGTTCTTTTTGTACTGGGTATTGCAGGAGGTGTGGCTCGAATTTATTGCGGACTGCATTTCCCCTTTGATATTCTTGGTTCATGTATCGTTTCGGTTATTGCTTCCTCTTCTGTCTTTTTATGTAGAGGTTCTCTGGAGAAATTTAAT
>CAYSXD010000210.1:0-4113 GCA_964434925.1 uncultured Spirochaetaceae bacterium | reverse complement strand
ACTCCCCGGTCAGCTCCGCGGGAACTTGATTCTCGCAGTGTCAGCTCAGCCCTTTTTGGGCCCATTGAAAGAACTATTACTTCGCCGCCATGCTTTTCTCTTAATAGTATCCCCTGCTCAAGGGCATAGGTATCAAAAGGATTCATTTCGATAGATACCCCTTCTCTGATCAGCCTTTTTGTTACTGGGTCTATGCTGACTTCGGTAGTTGCAGGTACCTGCTTTACACATACTACAATTTTCATCGTACTATTTTCCTCCGTATTTCCGATAGAAGATTAAACTGTCGTTTGTAGTTCATCATTGCGAGATACACACCGCCGGAAGGATACTCTGACTGCAAATAAGTAAGCGTATCAATTGGATCATATTCAGTATTTTCCGGAATCTCATACCCTACACAGTCTGAAAGCAGGTAGAGTTTTTTTGACATCCATGCTTCAACCATAACGGGGATATCAACGGTATCGATCAATTTATCTACGACAGGATTCTTCTCAATTATTGGCTGGGTTATAACGAATTCCGCTCCTGCCGCTATCTTCCCTGCCATCTTTTCAAACTCTTTCTCTTCCGGTTCATAGGGATTAAATGCAACTCCTAAAATAAACGCATCTTTATATTCACGACTAATATAGTGGAGCAGCTGAACTGATGTTACTGTCGAAACATCTTTTATACCGAGGTCCGAAGGTCGTAATTTAGGGAACCGAACATTTCCATCTCCGGATACAACCAGAAGATATTTTATTCCCTGAGAAATACAGTTGTTAAGGATATCGTCAAGAACTTTTTTAGAATGGAAGGTATTTAAATGAATCATCACATTTTCCGGATTAACAGGAAGATTATACTCTTCAATAATTTCAGTTCCCTGAAAGGACATATTCCCCATAGCATTATCCGTAATACATGCGCAGTATCCTGCGTCCAGAACTCTTTTATAACGGGTTGCAAATTTTTCCAGACGAACTTCAAGATCTTCAACATCCTGACGGGGGGGTAATACTTCAACATGAAACATATTGTAGTTGCTGTTCATAGTAATATCTCCTTGAAAGATAATTGTGGCCTGAAAACAGAAGATTTCAGCTTCAGGCCTCGTCATGGTTAGTATGATATATCTAAAAAATGCTGCTATATTGTAAATAAACTACAATTTTTGTATTTTCCTTATGAATTACAATATCATTTTAATCAAATAACTCCACACCGGACCGTATAAACACGGGCGAGGACAAATAATAGTATTTTTAGTCTTACGGAAAAATGCATGAGAAACATTAACCCTTGGTGTGGTATTAGATACGGAAAGGTTATACACTGTAAGAAAGCGAAACTGAGGAGATGAAAATGAAGAGGATTCTTTTAGTACTGCTTGTTTTTACTTCTGCCTTTAGAGCGGTAGATCTTTTTTCGCAGAATTCAGATTCAAAGATTATTTCAGTTACTGTTTATACTGACCGCGCACTGGTTACAAGACAGGTATCAGTGTATTTAGCAGAAGGAGAAAACCATATTATCCTCTCTTCTCTCCCCCAGCAGATTGATCCGTCCAGTATCCAGGTAAAGGGAAAGGGGAATTTCACCCTCAGGGATGTCAAACTGAGTAGTAAATACCTGACCAATGCCAATTCACCACGAATGAAAGAACTGCTGAAAGAGAAACGAACGTATCAGTATTCTTTAACGGAATATCGGGACCATAGTGATGAAATAAAGAGTGAAAAGACATTTATTCAAAATATTGCTTCCATGCTGACGCGTTCGGGAGAGGGCAGTACCCCGGCTGAGCTTGATCCGGATAAGTGGATCAAGATGGTGAATTTTTATCGGGAAAAGCTCAGTTCTTTAAATGATGAGTTTCGTTCTGTGAATAAAAAAATCACAGATATTACCAGAGAAATTAATCGGATAAATAGAGAAATCCAGTCTATAGGTTCCCAGCAGAACAAGTCTGTGAAGCAGATTGAGGTTCTGGTAACAGCCGTGGCGAAAGGGAAGGCGACGCTTGATGTAGGTTACCTTGTTGCAGGACCTACCTGGGTGCCGGATTATACTGTACATGTTGATGATACTGACAAATCTGCCTCACTTATGTATAAAGCCGTGGTTTATCAGAGTACAGGAGAGGACTGGACCGGGGTTGAACTTTCTCTGTCAACGGCAAGACCTGCTCTGGGAGGCAAATTTCCGGAGCTTGCTCCCTGGTATATAAATGTTTACAACCCCGTATTTTCCCGTTCCGGGTCATCTGGTGCAAAGCCGGAAACCGCTCCCATGATGTCTAAAAAAGCCGCATTGGAAATGACGGCAGACAAATTACCGCAGTCGAAAATGAGCTATGCCCAGGCTGCACCTCGGACAGGACTGACATCTGTCGTGTTTAATCTTTCCGGTACTAATTCTGTAGAAAGCGATAACCAGGGTCATACTGTTACTGTTGCCCTTATTACCATGCCGGCGGAATTTATTTATTCATCTACACCAAAATTGTCACCTTTTGTGTATGTTCAGGCAAAAGTTACCAATACTTCAGCTTTTCCACTACTTGCCGGGCAGACACATATTTTTTCAGGAGGGAATTTTGTGGCAAAGACCTCGTTGAAGACAATAGCACCTGGAGAGGATTTTAAGATTAATCTGGGAATAGATGAAGGATTTACCATAAAGAGAAAGCTCCTAAACCGCACGGAATCTACCAGTGGGTTTTTTAGCAAAAAGACTAAAATACTTTACACCTACTCCATAGAAATAACCAATAATAAACCGTCCGACAGAAAGATTACCGTATGGGATCAACTGCCCATTTCCCGGAACAGTACTATTGTTGTGCGTTTACTCAAACCTCATTATACAAAGGACTTGCCAACACTCAGGAAAAATGAATATAATTACCTTGAATGGATAAAAACCATTGCTTCAGGGAAAACAGAAAAAATTCCATTTTCGTTTAGTATTGAATACCCAAAAGGTACTACGGTGGGCAATCTTGAATAAAAATTTCTCAAAGGAGAAATGATGTTTAATCCTGCGTTCTTCTGGGCTCTTCTGGGGCTACTCTTTATTGGCGGGGAAATGTTTATTTCCGGATTTGTTATTTTTTTCTTTGGAGCAGGTGCGCTTGTGACTGCCCTGCTCAGTGCTCTTTTCCCCGTAGTATCAGCCAGCTATATTCTACAGGGATTTATATGGATACTGTCAACGGTTATTTCCTTTGGATTTTTTAGAAAGAAATTTGCCCGGATTTTCAAGGGAACTATCCTTAATAGAGAGAATGATAAAGATGTGGGACAAAAAGCAGTTGTCATTGAACCAATTGGGCCTGAAAAACCTGGTAGAGTACGGTATCAGGGTACAAGCTGGAAAGCAGTAAGCTATACGGAAAATTTTAAAGCAGGTGAAGAAGTTGACATAATTCAGGAAGATAATCTTACTTTTCTTGTAACAAAGCATTTTTTGGATGATATTAAATAAGCAGGAGGAAATGATGTTTAATGTGATTTTAACATATCTTGTCGCGCTGGTTGTTGTAATTTTATTTTTTAAACTTATACGAATTGTACCCGAACAGGAAACCTACATAATTGAACAGTTTGGTAAGTATAAAAAAACCCTGGGGTCGGGGCTTCACCTTGTTGTGCCATTTGTCCAGCGGGTTGCGTACAGGCATTCCCTGAAAGAGGATGTTATAGACGTGGCACCCCAGGTATGCATTACAAATGATAATGTACAGGTCACGGTGGACGGTATTCTCTATCTGAAAGTTGTAGACCCTGTTAAAGCGAGTTACGGAATAGATAACTACAAGTACGCGACGGCACAGCTGGCAAAAACAACGATGCGTTCTGCAATCGGGAAACTTGAACTTGACCGGACTTTTTCGGAACGGGAGGAAGTAAATGACAACATTGTCAAGGCGGTGGATGAAGCTTCCGATCCATGGGGTATCAAGGTAACACGGTATGAGATAAAAGATATTACCCCAACCGATACCATTGAACAGGCCATGGAGCAGCAGATGAGGGCGGAAAGGGAAAAAAGGGCGGAAATACTTTCCAGTGAAGGAGACAAGGAATCAAGGATAAACAGTTCCAAAGGAGAACGGGAGGA
>CAYSXD010000209.1:0-4215 GCA_964434925.1 uncultured Spirochaetaceae bacterium | reverse complement strand
CCCTGATAAAAGAGTTCGGCGATACACCCTCTGGGCGCTGGAACGGGTGGAGGCAAAGGAACTTTCAAAAGAGGGGTAACCACATGAAGGAAGAATCTGTTTGACAAGCACCTAAAAAAGACTACAATAGTATTATGAAAAAAGGTATCTCGGTTTTTCTGGTTTTTCTGGTTCTTTTGTTTTTTACCGGATGTACTCTCGTCAAAAAAACATTTTCACCAACAATAATAGAGAACAGGATCCGTACCATACTGGAAGTACCGACAGTTGAATATGTTTACAGAGAAATACTCTATTTTGGAAAAGAGGCCAGATTCCTTGGTATTAAGCATATGGATAAACGGCTTTTGTTTTCAGTTGATATAATATTACAGGCAGGATTTAATCTTGAAAAGGAGATACAAATAAAAAGAACAATTAATGGGGGGATTCTGATTACTCTGCCTGAACCTGAAATTCTGATAATTGATGTTGATGAAAACTCTATACATCAATTTTTCATAAAAGAGTGGGGAGGAAAAATTTCCCGTCTTGATTACTATGATGAACTTAATAAGAGAAAAAAAAGTATTAAACAGGATGCAATTAAAAGAGGGATACTTATTAAGGCCCGGGAAAATGGAAGCAAAATGATCAGAGGACTACTTCGGCCTCTGAAGTTCCAAAAAATACAAATTCACTATAAAACCGGAGTAATCCCGTATGAAGAATCATAAGAATGCAAAACGGTTTTTTACAAGGCCGGTGATGCTTGTTATTTTTCTCATTGGGGCAATTCTTATAACAGGGTATTTTCTGTCAGGATTCAAAATTAATTTTCATGTATTATCAGAAAAAACAGTAACTCAATCAGAAACAATCCTTACCGGTATAAAAGAAATCGCCGCATTTTCTACAGTGGAGTATGTTTATAAATCTGTTTTCCCTTTTGATTTCTATGATGAGTCCACTAACTGGGATGCCCTCCTGAAAAAAGAAGCCAATGGCGAAAAGATCTCTGCCAAAGAACAGGACGAATTGCTTCTTTTCAATTTATGCAGAAGTGTTGGAATTTATCTTAATCACCATAATTATCAATTTATTGTTATTACCTCTCTTATTAAAGCCGGACTCACCTCTGTGGAAACTCTGGTAAAAGATGATATTTCAATAAACAGGAATGAAGTCTCCATCCATCTTCCGGCACCTGCAATTACCGAGTTCATTATAGAAGACCCGGATAGCTCCAGCTACAATTATCCTGATATGAATATTGATCCCCTCCACTGGATGAAAATTACCCGTTATGTTAAAGATAAAATCATCTCACAAGTTCTGGCAAAAGGTATACTCAGTGAAGCAGATACACGTTTAAAAGAATTTATCTCATCCATCATTCAGGAAGCAGGCTATAATTCGGTAGTTTTTACCCGGTAAAAAACTTCTGCTCTCTGCAGTATGATACCAACTCCCAATACGCCTTTTTAAGATCCAAAAGAAGGGCTCCCGTATCACTGCTTTGTTCAACAGAGGCTTTTTCCAGTAATGCCGCTTGTGAGGCAACACTATGGATGGACATATTCGCACAGCTTCCCTTAATAGAATGAGATTCCGCTCTTAGATTAATAAAATCTTTTTCACTATTATACCGTTCCATATCATCAAGCTGCCTTTCAATCCGTGGGAGCAGATCCTTAATAAGTTTTAAAACCAGTTCCTTTTTCCCCATAAATACTTCAACAGCGGTATTGAAATCAAAAATCTCTTCACCTGATGTATCGCCCTTTCCATCTCCTTTATCAATGTCTGATTCTACAAAAACCTTTCCCGTCCCATCAGCTTCTTCAAGTGTTTCAACGTCCCGGATTTCCTCTAACTCAAGATCCTCCACTTCCAGCCATCTTTCCAGAACAGGAAGGAGATCTTTCTTCTTAAAAGGTTTTGGAAGAAAATCAGTCATCCCCGATACAATGCATTTCTCTTTTTCCCCTTTAAGGGCACTTGCTGTTACCGCAATAATCGGAGTTTTTATTCCCATGCGCCGTATCTCTTCAGTTGCTTCATATCCGTTCATTTCCGGCATCTGAACATCCATAAAAATTATATCAAACACTTTTTCCCTAACCGATTCAACCGCTTCACGTCCGTTAGAGGCAAGAGTAACATCATGGCCAAGATTCTCAAGAATCGTTTTGAATAATAACTGATTAACTCTATGATCTTCCGCGACAAGAATAGCAGCTCCTGCTATTTCTTCCGTTAATACAGCAACATCTTCTTCCTCTTCATCTCCCTCCTCAAAAGAGAATTCCTCCTCCCGGTTAAAAACTTTAAGAATTTCACGAAGGAGTACATATTTTTTAACCGGTTTATGCAAATACCCGGAGAACCAGTTGAGTAGTTTCATCTTTGCTTCTTCACCACTCTTTCCTGTCGGGCTTAAAAGAATCCGCTTTACTCCGTTTATTTCCTTATCAGAATGTATTTCACTTGCAAGCTGCCATCCATCCATTCCAGGCAGAACAAGATCAATCAGGCAGAGATCAATATGAGAATTTTTTTCATTACGTAAAAAGGAGAGGGCTCTTTTCCCATCAGCAGCTTCAAAGACTTCACAACCCCAGGAAACAAGATATTTCTTTAAAAATCCTCTGATTGTAATATTATCATCCACCAGTAAAACCCGAAGGTCAAGTGAAGTTTCAAGCTCCTTTCGCGGTTCACTATTCTGCTTTTTCAATTCAATAATAAACCAGAATAAAGAACCCTTACCCTCCGTACTTTCGACACCTATGGAACCTCCCATCATTTCAGCAAGATTCTTGGAAATAGAAAGTCCAAGCCCAGTACCGCCATACTTACGTGTTGTTGTTGAATCAACCTGGGAAAACACTTTAAAGAGACGCTCCTTCTTATCATCCGGAATACCAATTCCGGTATCTGTCACACAAACCTTTACTCTCACACTATTTTGGAAATTCTTTTCCAGCTTCATCGTTACAATAATTGATCCTTTGCGAGTAAATTTCACTGCGTTGTTAAATAGATTAACAATTATCTGCCTCAGGCGGGTTGGGTCCCCCAGTACATGGCGGGGGACATCATTTCCCACAAAGACAGCCGTTTCCAGACCTCTTTTATGAGCTTCCAGTGCAATCATGGATACGGCATTTTCCGCAATGGTAAGTAAATTGAAAGGGACTTCTTCAAGTGTTAACTTACCGGCTTCTATCTTTGAGAAATCCAGAATATCATTTATAAGCCCCAGGAGAACATCTGCTGAAAACTGAATCTGGCCGGAATATTCCTGCTGTTCAGGATCAAGTTTAGTATCAGAGAGAAGTTCGGACATTCCAATAATAGTATGAATAGGTGTTCGTATTTCATGACTCATATTTGCAAGAAAGTCAGATTTTGTTTTTACCGCTCTTTCAGCTATCTCCTGTGCCTGTTCAGACAGCTCCTTTGCTTCCATAAGCCGCGACTCATATTTCTTCTGTTCGGTAATATCTTCCACGTAGGCAATAATATACCGCTTGTTTCCTGCAATACTCTTTGAAAGCTCCACCATGAGATGTATCCACCCCGGAGTCCCTTCTATATGCCGGTACTTGAGATCAAGCGAAAAGGAGATACGTTTTTCCGTTACAAGTTCGTTAAAATAACTGGTGAATTTTTCGGTTTCATCGGGCTGAAGAATGGATACGAAGGGGCTGTTAATGAGCGGCAGCGCGGCTTTTGCAATACTTTTAAAAGAATTATTATAATGGAGAATTCTCCCTTCTTTCCCCAGCATAACAATGCCTATGGGAGACTCTCTGAATATCGTCTCGAAAATTGTGCTTTCTGTCATAATTAGAAGATACTGCTTAATATTTCTATGGTTTTTTTCTGCAATTTTTCAGGGACAAGAGGTTTAATCATGTAACTTTTTATACCAAAACTAATTGCCTTTTGAATAGTTTCCTTCTGGGAAAGTGCTGAAAAAACAATAATGGGCAATTTCTTATTTTCCTTCTTCAAATATTCAAGGACCTGAAACCCATCTATCTCCGGCATCATTAAATCCAGAAAAATTAAATCAAATTTTGTATCTTTCTCTGCGATAAGGAACTCCTTACCGTTCTGAAAAGTATGCAGATCCCAGGATGTTTCAGAAAAAACTGTTTTTACCAGCTCCCGTATAATCAAGTCATCATCTACAACAGCTACAACAGCTTTGCTTTTAAAGATACT
>CAYSXD010000208.1:0-4276 GCA_964434925.1 uncultured Spirochaetaceae bacterium | reverse complement strand
GAATTTTCTATGCCGGTTGGATCCAGATTCATTTGGATGAAAATACGTATGCCGTGGCATTTACAAAATCAAATGGTTATCTCAAAAATGTTTATTCCCCTGGTAAATTTTCGTGGAGCATTTATCGCTTAATACCCGGTAATTTTAAACTTATAAAGTTTCAGTTAAGGCCCCAGACCCGTAAGATATCATTTGCCGGCATTCTTCCTTCCGGAGTGGTATACAGCAAATTTCTACCTGGGCAGCCTGATTTTTCTTTTAGACTTATTTTTTCAATCTCTTTCGTTATGAAGCCGGATAAACTTCCTGAACTTGTTTCAAATGAAAGCCTCACATCCGGTACACTTTCTCAATTCTATAATCAAACGATGGACTCACTCACGGTACAAATTAAACATTTGCTTTTCAAGAATGTTGCTGAATCTGCCAACCCCGGGAATGAACTCTTTTTTACGAATGCATTCTCAGAATTGGTAAAACAAATGTTGGGAAAACAATTCGAAGACTTCAAACTAATAAATTTTTCACCTGTCGAGATAATAATTCCCGATTTACAGCTGTACCAAAAAGCCAGGGATGTCTATTTTACCTATCTGGATTCCAAAAATAACGGTGAAATCACAAACAGTCGAAAAATTGCAGAAAATACTCTGCGTGAGACATCGAAAATTGATTTATTGAAGCGCTATGGAGAACTCCTAAAACAGTATCCTGAACTTGTACAGCTTCTTGTCTCCGATTCAAAACTCCGGGATGAAGTTTTGCCAGGGATAGATTTATTCACAGGGAAGAGTAATGAGTAATTATTTCTTTAATTTTAGTAAAATGGAATATCTTACCAATAAAAAACCTGATAGTTGCATACTCTGTCTTATCATTGAAGGCTCTTCCCTGGTAAAAAAATTAAAAGTTTGGGAAAACGAACTCTTTGTTGTATCTGTTAACCTTTATCCGTATAATCCGGGACATTTGATTATTTTCCCCAAACGCCATATTGTGGATATCAGAGAGCTTACCAAGGAAGAAGAAAAACAGATGGTAAACATTACCGCTTCATTATTAAATACTCTCGACAGGACACATTCTCCTTCAGCATATAATCTTGGTTATAATATGGGCCCGATAGCGGGCGCGTCCATCTCTCATCTGCACCGTCATATAATCCCCCGGTATCCAAGGGAAATTGGAATTGCCGACCTTATAGCTGGGAAAAAGGTACTTGTTGAAGATCCGAGAGTAACCTGTGATAAAATAAAAAGCGAGATTATTAATAATCCTATACTATTATAAGCATATGATGATACAGGTGGTCAACTTTTTCTAACTTTTTAATTGAATCATCCAGCATTTCCTGAAGAACCACCGGGCTATTATCTATAAGATAATGTTGTTTTAACTGTTCAATAATTGAATCGTTAGTACTTTTATTTACCTCGAAAAGAACTCTTTTTAACCCTTTTATTGCTTCGATGCCGTTGTCAACAAGATTGCTGGCTTCTTTATCTTTCTGTACCACTATTTTTCTGAATATTTTTTGCTGTGAGATATCTTTTACTATTGAGAACCGTAATTTATGAAAAATCTTACCCTCGTCTGAATCAGGAGAGAGTGAATCATCAAAAATTCGTATTTTATCAGAAACATCCTCCATTGTAGACGCGTATTTAAGCATATTATCCTTTATTAATCTATTTTGGGAAAGAATATTTTTTTCAAGAACCCGGACAATTGAACGAATATACCCTTTGTAAAAACACTCAATAAAATTATATATAAGAGCAAGCGGCTCACTGTTTTTGAATGAGGAAACGCCAAGTTTTTCATAATCAATAGAAGAATACTCCCGATAATTTTGAAAATTAACATATCGTTTACCGTGGAAAAGTTTCTCAATCTCATCAATAATATACTGTTTCTGAATTTCCGGTATGCGTTCATCGATATTGGATAATAACTTAATCTTAAGAGAGTTTCTATAAAATTCCCTTAAATCAATACCGGGTATATAAAAAATCATTTTTATAAAGGGATTTTTTTTAAAATAACGTATTAAATCCGAAAGAGGAATCCTCTCTGAAAACCAGCTAACTTTACTCATTAAATTTTCCAGGTCATCAATAATATTCTGATTTTCATTTTCCGGATTATCATACTCTAACATACGGTAAAGTCTCTCAATAATTTCAATATCAATTTTTACTCTTTTATCAAGTTTTAAAGCAGAAAAAAGAACAAAATATAATTTTTCCAGATCATCCAGGCAAAGCACTGCTGAGGCATTTTTAAAATTAGGGGTGTCCGTGTACGGCATTTCAAGCAACGTATAACCAAATTGCTGAAAAAACTGTACAAAAGGGAATAGAACAAGGTCCTTCAGCCGGTAAAAAGGAAGCAGTTCTCTTTCAAGGTGTTTAAAAATATTTGGGCTAATCGCATCTACATGTCTGTCCAGATTTTCAATAACAATATTCTGGACATCTTCCCTTCTTCCGGCATTGCCAAACGCGGCAATAACATCTTCATAGGGTACAATATCTTCTAATTGTTCGATTCTCTTGTTTATCGCGTCCTCTATAATTTCCAGGAAAAAAAGATCATAAGAATTTTTATTTAACCATACCAGTTTAAATAATTTTTGTAATGGTATTACTGCTTTATATAATTCATAGACGTATTCCGCAAAATGGGGTGTAAGATTTCTTGTTTCAAACCCTGTTAAATTATTTTCTTTCCTCCGTATTTTTCGTTTAAGTCGTAATAGTTTCCCGGCAAGAAGAACTTCATCCTCACTTTTTCCGGTAATCCGTGCTTTCAGCCAGAGGAGAAACCTTCTCAGTAATGAGAACTGTTGTTTCTCTTTTCGAATAAGAGCTATTTTTTCATCCTTATCCATTGCAACCTGCTGGAGGCCGGTTTGCTCTTCATTAAGGCTTAAACTTGTTTTTAATTTGGTAAGTAACTCTGAACGTTCTTTCAGAGTTAAGCCTCTTGAAAGATCATGAAAAACGACCTCACTTTTATTCACCCTCATCTCCCCTGTAACAGCTAACCATTAAAAGTTTTCCAGATTCCATTTCTACTGAAAATGGATCGTCTATAACAACATTGCTTAATCCCGCTTCTCCCTTAAACCATCGAAGTTTATTTAAATTCCATTTAAGTCCGGTTGATTTCATAGTACATTCCTCAAGACCGGCGGGAAAAAAAGACAACTCCATACCTTTCATATTATAAAAATCCTCTGCACCATCAATACATACTATTTTATCATGCAATGTATACCATTTCTTTGGATAGTATTTTCTATCGAA
The DNA here is from genome assembly GCA_964434925.1 of uncultured Spirochaetaceae bacterium. Classification (GTDB taxonomy): domain Bacteria; phylum Spirochaetota; class Spirochaetia; order B11-G9; family B11-G9; genus S145-15. The sequence goes on along the minus strand of CAYSXD010000208.1, from coordinate 965 downwards.
AAGAGAAAGTATACCAATAAAATGATCTATACGGCCTCCACCGCCGCCAATAATACTAATTTGATCTATATTATTCTTCCGCATCATTCTAAAAGCAATTTCCGTATCCGTCTCATCTTTATCTTTTTGGAATATTTTAACACATTCAGGGGGGAAATCATCTAATTTTTTTTTATTTTTTACTGAATCCATATCTCCGACTATCAAATTGGGGATACAACCATACCGCAAACATGTGTCAAAACCTGAATCCGCGGCAATAATATAGTCACTCTGTTCGAGCTCCAGTTGAATTCGTCCCTTATCAGGAGCCTCTCCGCCGGTAATAATAATTCCTTGCAATTTAGCTTAATCTCCTTTTTATCCGTTTAATTTTATATTTTGCTACTTCAAGTACTTCTTCAAGGGGCTCTGTTTTTGCCTGAAAATACTCATGGATATATTCTTCTACATACGTTTCGGAGAAAAAGGTAATACAATCTGAAGCAGCTAAAGTGAGCCGGGAATAATTCCATTCTGCTTTTTTTATATTTTTCAGAAGTGCAATAAGCGCAGAACTGTTATTATTTAAAAATACCTTTGCAAGATCCTCCGATACTTTGCCGTATTCTCTCCAGCACTCTTCTCTCAATTTATTAAAATTTTCCAAAAGGGTACAGTCGGATTTTTTAACCTGGGTTACCTTTTGAACGGTAAAAAAATAACGGGAAATTATTGCCTCGTAATGGATCTTTGAGAACAATTCAAAAACACTGTAAACTTCAATTATGCCGACTTTGCGATTATCTGAAAGGGTAAGAGAATATTTCTTTTCTCTCAGGCATTTATCCTTATTCTCCAGGTGAGTAGCTTCTAAAAACAAACAGCTGCCTCTTTTTAACATCTCTTCAGAACTGATTCCCTGAACAACAACCTTCTTGTTTTTTAAAAATCGTTCGACATCTTTAATCATGTCTTCCCTCCGC
>CAYSXD010000207.1:0-4280 GCA_964434925.1 uncultured Spirochaetaceae bacterium | reverse complement strand
ACCGGAGGCACTCTTGCGGATGAAGCGCTTATAATGTTTGACCGGGAGATTGGTGGAATATACTCAAATAATCAATCCAAAAAAGAATTTATTCCTCAGGATCCGAATAAATCCGTTAAGCATACTATTGTTGACCTCGGTGATGATGTCTATACGGTAGGCCGTCCGCATCCGATGATTGACCCCAGTACACGGGAAGACAGGATAAAAATTGAAGCTGAAGATAGTGAAATGGCAGTTATGCTGCTTGATATTGTTCTTGGTTACGGTTCACACTCTGATCCGGCCGGTGCAATTCTCGATTCACTCCGTGATGCAAAGAAGAAATCGGAAAACAGAGGTGGATATCTTTCTATTGTAACGTCAATTACCGGTACAGAGGGAGATTTCCAGAATTTTGATGGAACGAAGAAGAAACTGGAATCTATTGGATGTGTTGTAATGCCTTCTAACTTTCAGGCTTCAACACTTGCGTTGGAAATTATGAGAAAGGTGGGCAAATAATGAATGTAGCAAACATTAATAAACTTTTTAAAGAGGACCTTTCGACGGTAAATCTCGGTCTGGAATCATTCGCAGAGAATTTACAGAGCCAGGGAGTTAATGCTGTTCAGGTTCAGTGGAAACCACCGGCAGGTGGAAACAAAGAAATAGCCGCGCTTCTTGATAAACTTGATGTAATAAAAACAAAAATTGATGTTGACAGCGCAAATAAAAAAGCCGCTGAAATTATAAATAACGGAAAGCCTACAGTCATTGATATCTCAACGGCCGGAAAAGCAATTCCGGGAATGAGGAAAAATCTTCTTCTTCACGCAGGACCTCCTGTTGAATGGGAACGGATGTGCGGGCCGACAAGAGGTGCTGTAATCGGTGGTCTTGTGTATGAGGGGCTTGCTAAAACGTATGAGGAAGCAGAAAAACTTGCCGCTTCCGGAGAGATTGAATTTGAACCATGTCATGATCATGCAACGGTTGGGCCCATGGCGGGAATTGTTACCTATAGTATGCCTGTATGGGTTCTTGAGAATAAAACCTATGGAAATAATTCGTACGCAACATTGAATGAAGGATTGGGTAAGGTTTTGCGGTACGGAGCATACGGGCCGGAGGTTCTTGAAAAGCTTAAATGGATGGAAAGTGATCTTGCTCCCATTCTTAAACAGGCCCTTGATCTTCATGGTGAGCTTGATATGAAAAATATTATAGCCCAGGTCCTTCAGATGGGTGATGAGGGGCATAACAGGAACAGAGCCGGTACATCTCTTTTTATCAGGGAGATTGCTCCCTTTCTTGTGCAGCTTGATGAGCCGAAGGAGAAAATAGTAAAAGTTCTTGAATTCCTGAATGCCAACGATCACTTTTTCCTGAACCTGTCGATGCCGTCTGCAAAGTGTATGATTGATGCCGCGGCAGGAATTGAAGGAAGCTCGATTTGTACGACAATGGCTCGAAATGGAACGGATTTTGGTATACGAATGTCCTGTACGGGAAATCAATGGTTTACCGCTCCTGCTCCCATGGTTGACGGCCTCTATTTACCCGGTTACTCAGCAGAAGATGCGGCCCCGGATCTTGGTGATTCCACCATTACGGAAACTGTTGGTATTGGGGGCTTTGCTATGGCTGCAGCACCGGCAATTGTGAAATTTGTTGGTGGTACACCGAATGATGCTCTGAATGTTACAAAGAGAATGTATGAAATTACCGAAACCGAGAATAAGATTTTTCAAATTCCGGCACTTGATTTTAGAGGAACCCCGACCGGGATTGATATTCTAAAGATTGTTGAGAAAGGAATACTTCCAGCCGTTAATACGGGGATTGCTCACAAAAAGCCCGGAATTGGGATGGTTGGTGCCGGCCTTGTTAAGCCACCTGAAAAGTGTTTTAATGATGCTTTTAAAGCATTCGTGGAAAAATATTCATAAACAGGTATTGGTTTTCTTGCCGGGAAGGTGTTTCTTTCCCGGCTGCAATATAAATTTTTTTAAGGAGAAACAAATGAAAGCAATTGATTTAACAATTCCATTGGGTATTGGAACCCCTCCGTGGCCTACATACGTTCCACTGCAGGTGCAGTATTTTAAGAGACTTGCACCTAATGGCGCCAATGGCCAGGTTGTTACTCACTCAAACCATATTGGTACTCACCTTGATGGAGAAATCCACTTTTATACACCTGGTAAAGATATAGCAGAACTTCAGCTTGATTATCTTATGCATGACGCGGCTATTGTTGACCTTTCTGATGTCTGCGGAGATTATGATGTTTATACCTCACAGATGGTTGAAGAAAGAGTAGAAGTAAAGGAAGGTGATATACTTATTATTCATACCGGATATCATCATTATGGCTGGGACCAGTCAGGTGCGGATGAAATCAGATACATGATCAAGCATCCCGGACCAAACAGAGAGTTCGCAGAATGGGCAAAAGCTAAGAAGCTCAGGTGGATTGGCGTTGACTGTGGTTCCGCGGATCATCCAATGAACACGAAAATCAGGGACTGGATGCCTAAAGAAGCTAGATATTGTGACGCACACATGAAAGAAAAATACGGCAAGGGTCTGGATGACATTTTTGCTGAGGATAAGTATCAGCTTATGCACCTTGAGATGTTTAATCATCATATTATCCACGCTGAATGTATTGGAGGTGATATTGACCTGCTTCTCAATCAGAGAGTAACCGTAGGATGCTTCCCCTGGAAGTTTGTAGACGGAGAAGCAAGCATTTCCCGAATAGTAGCTTTTGTTGAAGATGACCGGTATGAAAAACTAATGGCTAAAAAAGCCAAATGTGAACTTACCAAATTCGGCGATATTGACGGTGGAAAGAATACTTGGCTTCATGAGGAAGCAAAAAAGTAAAAACTCACGACCGTGAATCTTTACGATGTAATATTTTGCATTAAACCGCTCCGGAGGACCTCCCGGAGCGGCTTTTATTTATTCTCAAACGAACGAGTGAAGCAGACCAACTTGTTGGTACTGTTTTCGAGAGAGTGCAGAGAACGAAGGGTAAAATACCCCGCAGCTTGCTGCGGAATAGGCCGCAAAAGCGGCCTGGATCCAGGGCTTGCCCTGGGGTATTGATACCTTTCATTCCTATGTGAATTTGATTACAGCAATAACAATTCCTGCAACGGTAGCTGTAAATCCTGATGACCAGATCATGAAATGGAACATTTTCGTTTGCATATTCTCTATTCTGGTATTTACTTCATCGAAGTGCTTGTCAACCCGCTCGAAACGTTTGTCAATCTGATCGAAACGTTTGTCAATTTGCTCGAAACGTTTGTCAATCTGATCGAAACGTTTGTCAACCTGCTCGAAACGCTTGTCAACCTGCTCGAAACGCTTGTCCATATTATTCTGCATTAGTTCCAGACGCTTATCAATCTGATTAAAACCCTGTTTCATCAATTCCCGCTGGGTTTTTAGCTCCTCTTCGACTCGTATCATCCTTTCTGTCAATTCAAGTGGACACCTGAAATTAGCAGGAATATTCTGACGCTCCGGGAGCCATTCTGCAAGATGATCCTGAACATACTCTCCAATTAACTGTAACTCTTCCCTCTTTAATGCCACTGCCACATCCTTCTCCTTATAATAATAGTATTCTTACTCTTTATTAACAAGGGAAAATGGCTTACCGCTTCAAATATTTGAATAATTAATCAAAATTCTTATTTCATTTTTAATTTTTTTCTGGAAAGGGGCATACCCGCTGCTATTAATTTTTATCTGATCCGTGAAAGTTTCTGTTTTTCTTTTTCATGATTTTATTGTGAGCCATGAGCCGGATGGCATTTATTTTAATAAAACCCCTTGAATCTTCCTGATTAAACCCTCCCTCTATGTCCATACTTGAAAGATCCTGATCATACAGGGAACTGTCGCTTTCCCGTCCTATGACATAGGCGTTTCCTTTGTACAGTTTCATGTAAACCGTACCGTCTATCACATCCTGACTGGTATTTATTGCAGACATGAGGAAATCCATTTCCGGGCTGAACCAGAAACCGTTGTAGACAATTTCAGAAAATTTTTCAACAAGCATGTTACGGAGTCTCATAACTTCTCTGTCCATGGCAATACCCTCAATATCTTTGTGGGCAATATGCAGAATAGTACCCCCGGGTGTTTCATATACTCCCCGTGATTTAACACCGACAAACCGGTTTTCCACCATATCCAGGCGTCCTATACCGTTTGTACTTCCCAGTTCATTAAGATAGAGAAAAAGTTCAAGGGGGGTTGTTTCTGATCTGCCG
>CAYSXD010000206.1:0-4344 GCA_964434925.1 uncultured Spirochaetaceae bacterium | reverse complement strand
GAAACGAGAAATGCAGCCACCCTGCGTGCTTCCCTGTATACGTCATGATACGTAAGAGGATTACCCTCAACGAATGAGAGAGCAGGTGTATCGGAAAAATGTTTTTCTCCATACTGTAAAAGTTCCGGCAATGTTAACGCGTTTAACACTTCCATTTTATACCTCTAAAATGTAGTATACGTAAATAAAATTGAAAGGTAAAGTGGAAATTATGATTCTGTAATGGTACACTGTCCAGGGAGGTTGTAATGGCGGAAAAATATGATGCCCCGGTTGATCTGGGGAACGGTGTATACTGGATCGGGTATACCGAGACCGATTCAGTATTCAGAACAAACGCGTATATAATAGAATCGGGTGATGAAGCAGCGCTTATTGATGCGGGATCGGCAGTGTATTTCGATTCCATGTCACAGCAGATCGAAAAGATAGTGGATATCCGTAAAATCAGGTATTTTATTCAACACCATCAGGATCCGGATCTCTGCGCAAGTCTTCCCCTGTGGGAGAAAAAAACAGGACCTCAGAAAATTTACGCTCATACAAAAGCAAACATTCTTATCTGGCACTATGGTGTCTCTTCCGAGCTCGTTAATGTTGATGATACCGGGTGGGAATTAAAGCTGCCTGACCGGGTGCTGAAATTTATCTTTATGCCCTATATGCATTCTCCCGGTGAGATCATGACGTATGACCCGAAAACGAAAATACTCTTCAGCGGTGATATATTCGGCGGGCTTTCCATGGACTGGAGCCTATACGCGAATGAATACTATATGGATGCGATGGAAACTTTTATGGAAAACTATATGCCCTCCACTGAAATTGTTAATGAGAATCTAAAGCGGATAGAAGGACTGGAAATAAACATGATTTGCCCTCAACACGGGTCGATTATTCCGAAAGAAAAGGTTGCCGAAGCAATTACGACGTTGAAACAACTTGAGTGTGGAAGTTATCTGTATGAATAAATATGATGAAATTTTTAAAATAATTTATAAAAGAATACGTTCTCTGCTAGGGCGGGATGCTGTTATAGAAATTTTTTCAAGGCTGGAACTTGTTATAAATGACAATGGTAAAATCAGACTTATTAACAGTATGGATCTTACATTCGAACGGTTGGAAATTCTTCTGAATGATCTTTACACTAAAACAGGTCCTCTGGCTCTTATGGCTTTTAAAATACCGGTAAAGAGAAAAGCACGGCGAAAAAATCTTAAACTTCCCGACCTCCTCTCCTAATTGTAACAGGAATCTACATCCACTCCTTTGAGAAGTTGAAATCGGATGTTGTCTTTTCTGATAAATCAGCGTGGGTAAGGTCGAAACAGTTTCCGCTGAGTGGCAGGGACGGAATTTTCATGGGGACTTTCCCGTAAATAAATGTCAGGCCTTCATATTGGTCTTTGTCAACAATAAACTCCACGCCGTGGCTGTCCGTGATTTCTCCCTCGGTATGAATTTCAGCTCGTGTTGCGAGAATATGAGGGCGCCCGAAACGATACAGTTCAACCGGAAGGGGGGAGTATTTAATCAAATCAAGCGCGGCCCGCCTGTCCATCTCTACCCATGATTGAATACCGTTTGCACCGAAAATTTGCAATTCTCTTACCGAGAAGGAATTGCTGACAGGAAGCGGATATGCCGCAGTAATAAAAATATCATGGAATTTCTGTAAAAACATTAGCTGGTAGAGAGAGCGGATTCGAAAGCGGCGTATACCGTCTGTGTAGGCCGCCTCTATTTTTTCTTTTTGTCCGGCAAGATCTTCTTCTTTCGAAAAACCGGGAAGAAAAACCTCCTCAGCGTTCTTATCATAGGTAAAAATACTCATGCACCGGATGGCTTTATCCCCTGCGGTGATTGATCTTTTAGCTTTGGTGGAAACCATATATGTATCGTAAAGAGGATACTGCTTTTCACCGGTAACCATCGGGTGGGTCATGAAATGAGTTTGAATAAATGTTTGAGTGTTTCGTGTTGAATTCTCTTCGTTAAAGAGATCATCTTTGTGATAGACAACCCATTCCCAGAATTCTCTGCGAGATTTTTTTAAAAGGCTCATTGGTACAAAGGGGTTCCCTTCTATATGAACGGTAATCTTTCCCGCTTTAATACGGTCATCTCTCGTGGAAGTAAACGTTTGCTTCACAATATTTTCTGCTATTTCTTTTGTATCCGCCTCCTCAAGGGTAAGATCCTTTTTCCAAAGAGGGATGTTAAGGAAATTATGGCAGACTACCTGTATTGAGTTTCGTGAAAGGGTAATCGAAATATTTAATGGTATAATTGGCGGAAGCTCTTCCAGGTGAGCCATGTCAACGGAAAGAGTGCCGGGAGTCTCACCAACCTTATAGACCAGTGCTTTATCAGGTATTTTTTTTTCGCTTCGGATAGTAATAACATCTCCTTTTCGTGATTTTTCAACTATCCTTCCATTTTTCTTCATGGCAGTAATCGTTATCTGAGGTCCTTCATCGGCTGAACGGGGCTGTATACGGATTCTATCCCCCCTCTTCAGCTCTCTGGAAACCACGACTGTAAACATATTCTCAGATACCGTTTTTATTTCTCCGCATAGTGAACCCGAAACACCGGAAGAGGTATGCTGAACAACTGTTTTTAAGCTTTCTTCAGTATAAAATCCACTGGACCATTTTCTGCCCGGTGAACCTGCAAGCACCGATTTAGCACGTCCGAGTACTTCCCGTTCCCTGTCAGGTTCCGCATCAAGCATCATTCTGTACGCGCTGACACTTCTGCTCACATAATCTGCTTTTTTAAGCCGTCCCTCTATTTTTAGCGAGGCCACGCTCATCTCTTTTAAGCGTGGAACAAAATCAAGGGTAAACAGATCGTTTGTGGAAAAGAAAAAGCCATTCTCCCCGTTTTTACTATGATACCGCCGTCTGCAGGGCTGTTTGCACTTACCTCTATTACCGCTCCATCCCCCGATCCATGAGGAAAAGAGACAGTTGCCGGACAGTGAACAGCACAGTGCTCCGTGGATAAAAACTTCAATTTCCAACTGGGACCGGGGTATAATCCGGTCCAGCTCGTCCAGCGTAACCTGGCGTTCGAGAATTACCCGGGAGATTCCCATTCTTTCCGCCAGCTGAATACCGGCGCTGTTATGAATTCCCATCTGTGTTGAAGCATGAATAGTCATTTCGGGAAAGAATTCGCGAATCATGCGTACAATACCAACATCCTGCACAATCACGGCATCTAATCCAAGAGGAGATATTTCAAGAAGGTAATTATAGACATCTTCCAATTCCCGCTCTTTTATAAGTGTGTTAAGGGTGAGGTATACCTTTTTTCTATGCTTTTTGGCATAGAATGAGAGTTTTGACATATCATGGAAAGAAAAATTGTCTGATTTTTCCCTGGCATTAAATTTTGAAAGACCGGCATAAACGGCGTCTGCACCGCTCTCAAAAGCAGCAAGAGCGCATTCAAGATTACCCGCAGGTGCCAGGAGCTCCGGTATTCTTACCTTTTCAGGCATATCTTCTCCTGATTGGAAAATTGACGGAATTCTTCTCTACAACGGCTTTTCTCTGTGGTTACAGTATTAGTCTGTGTCATACGAACGTTATACCCTTTCTTTTTGCTGCTGTATAGAGCAGGGTAATGCACGCAGCTGATAATACCTTCCAGGTACTGTTGGTAGAAAATACATATATTTTCGGGAAAGTATTCGAACATTTTTATTGTATAGGAATTAGAAATACTTGGCTTTTGAATTTCATCTCCTTTTCACTTATAATACTCTATATATCACTATCCATTCCGTATTGTTGAAAAAGATTTAGAATGGATTTCTGCGGTCCCTCTATGTTAAGTCTGATATTTTTTTTCCTGAGTCTCGTATACAGATTGAGAAACACGACTATGCTTTCCCTGTCAATACTGTTTACTTTTGAAAGATCGACTGTTATCTGGGAGAGTCCTCTGTTCGCTGCTATGATTATTACCTGTCTGACGTACTGCATGTTTGATAACTGCAGGTTTCCCTTTAAAATAAATTCTCCCGGATGGGTATTGTCCATAAAGATAGCAAAAGGAGACGGCCATCTGGTCTTGCCCTTTTGCTTCTTCGTTTCTTCCAGAAGATGCTCCAGCATTTCATCCGTATCACGCAGCCGTTGTACAAGTCCCTGTATGAGTTCCATAAACCATCCGGGAACGTTGTAAATGTTTCGGTAGAACTCTCTTGTATCAATAACGTGAACAATACTTGTCTTCTCTGCTTTGACGTTTGCTGACCGTGGGCCTTCCTTAATGAGTGCCATCTCTCCTATAACATCACCTGCTTCCGCTTTTGCAAGGGGAACA
>CAYSXD010000205.1:0-4377 GCA_964434925.1 uncultured Spirochaetaceae bacterium | reverse complement strand
CTGTATACCATTTATAAAGGATTTCCAATTATTAGCCTTTTTAGACTGCAGCTGAAGTTTCGTCACAGCAAGAACATCACTTCCTGTTTGTATCAAAATTCCTTCCATTTTGTCTACTCCTACAACCCTTCCCGGCTCTTTACTCAGGTAATTAGTGATTTTGTAAAGAGAGGCGGTAATAATATTTAGTTTTTTTCCATCTAAAAAGGTAAAACTACCCGGCCATGGGGTAAAAGCACGAATTTGGGTTTCAATTCGTTCTGAAGATTCTTTCCAGTTTATAAGCCCGTCATTTTTTACTATTTTTTTACAATAGGTAGCTGCCTCATTATTTTGAGAAATAAGGCAGAGCTTACCTTCCTCAAGTTCAATCAAAGTCCGGGAGATAAGCACCGCACTTTTTATTGAAACATCCTTGCTGAGAGAGGCTGCCGTTTCTTTACCGGTTAAAGGAAATGAAACCTGTTTTAGTATATCTCCCGTATCCATCTCCAGGGCAATCTTTTGTATAGTTATTCCGCTGATTGATTCACCATTCAAAATTACTGAAATAATGGGAGAACTCCCCCGGTACAGAGGCAGAAGAGAAGGATGAATATTGACACAACCCTTTTTAAACAGAGAAAGAAATTTCTCGCCAAAAATACGTCCATAGGCAAAAACAACCAACATATCCGGAGAAAGAGAAGCTATGGATTCACGCGCATTTTTCTTTAGAGAATCAAATTGTAATACAGGAATACCTAGTTCTTCAGCTTTAACCTTCACCGGCTGCAGCGTTATTTTCCTGCCTCGTCCGGCCACACTGTCGGGATTGGTCAATACACCACAGACGTTAAAATCACGAGCCAACCGCTCCAGTGAAGGTACTGCTATATCGGGTGTCCCTGCGAAAAGAATTCTCACCTATTGCTTCATCCGTTTTTCGTAACTTTTTAGCAAACGCAGACGTTTCTTCTCATTAAGATGATCTATAAACAATACACCTTTTAAATGATCCATCTCATGCTGAATCACCCTTGCAAGGATACCATCAGCTTCAAGAGTAAAGGGTTTACCTAAAACATTCCATGCCTGAACTTTAACCCATGAAGGGCGTATAACATCACCATAAATACCGGGAATGCTTAAACACCCTTCCTCATAGGGAAGAATATCTTCAGAAGTTCCTATAATATCCGGGTTAATAAAGACCATGGGGTCACTATCCGGTACCTGACAGACAAAAAGTCGTTTTTCGACACCTACCTGAGGGCCTGCAAGACCTATCCCGTTTCCTTCACGCATACCAACAACCATTGCCTTTAGTAAAGTATCTAATTTTTCATCAAAAACAGCTACTGTGGCACATTTTTTTCTTAAAATATCGTTTCCTAAGGTCACTATCTCCAACATTCCACAATAGTACTTAAAATAGCCCCGACAGTCAATCTTTCACCAGATAGGAGAAATAAGTTTTAACCACTTCCTGATTGTATGGGACTATATATCTGCCTAAAGGACTTACCGGTCATAGTCAGGAAGTTTTATTATTGGTGTCTCTCAATCAATCAACAATCGGAAAATTAACGGTAAAGACTGTTCCTTTTCCCACTATGGATTCTACTGATATTTTACCTCCGTGACGTTCAACTATCCGGTGAACCGTCGCAAGGCCAAGACCGTTACCGGTATCCCTCGTAGTAAAAAAAGGATCAAAAATATTCTGAAGAATATCCTTTGGGATTCCTGAACCTTCATCCCGAATAGAAAGCGCCACAAATTCTTTAGCGTTTTCAGCCTTAATAAAAAGATTCCCCCCCTCAGACATTGCCTGTTTTGCGTTGATAGTCAAATTAGCCACTACCTGGCTTAACTGACTTTTATCAGCTTTGAGGGGATGTAATTTTTCAGGAAAGATAAAATGTGCTTTTACATTGCTCCCGCTTAAATTAAAATTCACCACAGCTTCAACAACAGATTTCAGGTCAACCTCTTCTAAAAGAGGTTCCCCTCCCTTTGCAAAAGTAATAAATTGTTTCGTAAGCCGTGATGCCCTGTCCATTGAATTGTGAGCACGTTCAAGATACATAAAAGAAGGATGATTCTCTTTCAGGTTCAGCTTTGCCATCTCCAAATTACCGAAGAGACCAGTGAGAATATTATTAAAGTCATGCGCAATACCACCGGCAAGCACACCAAGAGACTCCAGTTTACTGTATTTTATCCTTTCCGCTTCTATTTTCTTTCGTTCTGTTATATCACGAATAGCTGCTACTCTGAAATCTCCATTCGGGCTTTTAACATTCCGGGCTTCTATTTCAATAGGAATTAGTTCTCCGTTCTTTTTTTCTACCATTATTTCATACGGTTTTGCCATATCTTTCTGCAGCTCTTTTTTAACTTTTTCATGGAATTCCCATGGTATAACTTTCTTAACAATATTTGATCCGATTAGTTCCTCTCTTGTATATCCGGTCATTCTTACAAGAGCTTCATTAACATCAAGCACAATGCCATTTTCATGAATAAGAATACCCTCAAATGTAAGATTTGAAAGTTTTTCAAGACGTGATTTGCTGTCTTTCAGATTTTTCAGTGCATCAATTTTATCATTCATCATTGTATAGGCACTTTCTACAATCCCAGCAAACTCGCTGTACTTCATATCCGGAGGGTCAATTACTGTATCAGAAAAGGCAGCATGATTGAAAAAAGAAATTAAGAGAGCCAGATCATTTTTTATTTTCAGAGTGAACTTCCGTATTAACACGAAAAAGAGAATCGTTATTATAATAATTATTATTGTAAAACTTATCAGTTTAAAAATAACATTTTTAATTAATCCTCTTTGCAGGAAAGCTACTTCCGGTTCGACATCATCCATATATACCCCGGCCGCGACAATATATTGCCGATCTTTTGTCAGCTGAAAATAGCTTATTTTAGGGCTGGGTTTTGTATCTCCAATTTTTTTATACCAGTATTTAACAAAACATTCACCCCGCTCACGAAGGCCTTTAAGCTCCTCTTTCCTAAATTCTCTTCCCCTGGCATCTGTATAGCTGTCAGAGAGAAACTTTCCAATTAAATCCGGACGGTTTGGATTAACTAACATCGTCGCGAATTTATCACCACCTTGAATATTATGCAACTTCTCGATAAAAATATATCCATTGTTATTTCTCCCAAAACGGAGATTCGTTATATATCCTGCAATAAAGCGGTAAAATTGTTCAACCCAATCATTAGTATATAAACCTGTTCCAACATCCCAGTCGTATGGTTCAATAATCATTACTTTTATTTCTTTCGCATCTATTTCCCCTTTTACCGTCTTCCGTTTTTGCTGCGTACTGGTATACTGCCCATAATCTATAAGATTTACAACACGAGCGACTTCTCGTTTAATTAATTGCTTTTGCTGTTTTAGGAAATCGGAACGAAGTTGGCTGATATTGTTTTTGAAGTTATTAATACTGTAGATTGTATCGAAAAGAATCATCACCATAGAAAGAAGGAGAAGAAAGAAAATACCCCAATGTTTAATATAGGTAAAAAATTCTATTTTCTGTTTCATGTTCCCGAAGTATATGATGTTTTAAAAGGCAATACAAGAAAAAAACATACATGCCCTTAAATACTGCCTTACATCAAACTTACCGGATCAACATCTATTTCCATATAAACAGAAGACTTAGGCATAACATTAATAAGATTATTAATATCATTATGAACCGTTGAAAATTCAAGCGTTCGAATAATAATCTGTACACGAAAGTTCCCGGAAATTTTACTAACAGGACATTCAGAGGGACCGAGTATTTCAGTTTTTTCCCTTTTCACACTTTTAAGTGTTAATAAAACTCGTGAAGCTGTTTTTTCCACATCAACGAGCACTTTTCCTCTAAAAACAAGTCTGAAAAGCCGAAAGAAGGGGGGGAATTTTAACATTTTCCTCATTTCCAGCTCTTTCTTATAGAAATCTTCCTGCCTGCTCTCCACTGCCATCTTTATAGCAGGATTTTCAGGGTCATATGTTTGTATAACAACTTTCCCATCTTCTGCATATCTACCTGCTCTGCCTGAAACCTGCGTAATAAGAGAAAAAGTCCTTTCCCCTGCCCTGAAATCGGGGATATGCAGCGAGCTGTCCGCAAGAATTATTCCTACCAAACTGACACCGGGAAAATTAAGTCCTTTTGCAACCATCTGTGTTCCGAGGAGAATCTGAATCGTACCATTATAAAAATCTTTTAAAATGTTTTTAAGAACATCTTTTCTCCTCACAGTATCTGAATCAACTCTTCGAATAGCTGCTTCCGGAAAAAATCGTTTTACTTCTTCTTCAATACGCTCCGTACCAAATCCCGAATAGCCAACATCCATGGAACCGCA